>NZ_JAYRLZ010000340.1:0-4062 GCF_041904975.1 Chitinimonas sp.
TGGCGCGCTTATACCTTTGCGCCTTTGTGTGTAGACAGATTCGAGGAGACAGCAATGAAAACGATGGTCATTTTGCTGATGCTGGCGGGGCTGGGCGGCTGCGCTGCCATGTCCGAAGCCGAGTGCCGCGCTGGCGACTGGTATGGCGTGGGTGAGCGCGATGGCCGCGATGGCCGGCGTGATCAGCTTGGCGACTATGCAGAAGCCTGCCAGAAGGCCCGCATCATTCCCAATGCCGCTGAATACTCGCGTGGCCGCGAGCGCGGTCTGCGTGCCTATTGCACGCCGGAAAACGGCTATCGGGTGGGGCGGGCCGGAGAGTCATATGCCAACGTCTGCGCGCCAGAGCTACAAGGCGCATTCTTGCGCGAATACCAGCGCGGTCATGATCGCTATGAGCTCAAGCGCGAGCTGGATGATGCCGAGAACACGGTGGCGCGGTTGGGGCGTGAAATCAGCGAGTTGAACGACAAGGCTGGCAAGGCCAGCAATGAGGATGAAAAGCGCAAACTGCACCGCAGCCGCGAGGACAAGGAACGCGAGCGGCGCGATGTGCGCATCAGGCTCACCATCTTGCAAGCCAAGTGGGCAATCAGCGGCGACTGAACCCGTAGTGAAAAGGGGCCATTGCGGCCCCTTAATCTTTGACTACACGCCACCAGCTGCCTGATAGCGCCGCTCCAGCCGGTCGATGGCAGCGGCCATCAACATGGTCATCGCCAGATAGCTGAAGGAGATGACCAGATAGGGCTCCCAATAGCGCGAATAGGCGCCAGCCACCGTACGTGCGGCATAGGCCATCTCGGCAAGGCCAATGGCCGACACCAGCGATGAATCCTTCAGCAGCATGATGGCTTCATTGCCCAGCGGCGGCAGCATGCGGCGGAACGCCTGCGGGATGATCACATGGCGCATGGTCTGCCAGTAGTTCATGCCCAGGGAGCGCGAGGCCTCAGTCTGACCGCGATGGATGGACTGGATGCCGGCACGGAAGATTTCCGTGATATAGGCGCCGGCATTGAGGGTCAGCGCAACCAAGCCCGACATGAAGGCGCCGTAGTCCTGGCGCAGGCTGCGCGCCAGATCGCCGGTGATCAGCAGGCCGTCGCTGGGGTGCACCAGCATCGGCATCAGGGCGAAATGCACCAGCATGATTTGCACGAACAGGGGTGTACCGCGAAAGAAGGTAACGTAGGCAGTCGCCGGCAGTCGTACCAGCCAGCGCAGTACCAGGCGCCACGGGCCGTGGCGGGCATCGGCCAGGCGCGCCATGCCGCCCACCAGTCCGATCAGTGTGCCGAAGAACACAGCGATGATGGTGATCTTCAGGGTCATCACCGCGCCTTCCAGAAACAGTTGCCGGTATTCCCAGACGATTTCCGGGCGGAAGTGGCTGAAAAAGGGCAGGGTAGTCTGCAGTGATTTCCAGGCGGCGGCGAAGTCCATGCGATTCCTGTCCGTTGGCTAAAAAAAGAAGCGCAATTTGTCCTAAATTGCGCTCCGTCGGGATTGGCGAAAACCGCAGCCCGTCTTACTTCTTGGCGCCGAAATACTTGGCGAAGATCTTGTCGTAGGTGCCGTCGGCCTTGATCGCCTTGATACCTTCGCTGACCTTGTTGGCCACTTCGGTATTGCCCTTCTTCACAGCGTAGCCGTAGTACTCCTTGGCAAAGCCGGCGTCTTCGACGATCTTCAGCTTGGCATCGGGGTTGTTGGCCACGAAGTTGATCACCACGCCATTGTCGGCTACCACGGCATCCACGCCACCGTTTTGCAGTTCCTTGATCGCCAGCGGCGTGCTTTCGAAGCGCTTGATGTTCGGGCTGGTCTTGCCAAGAATCTTCTGCACCACTTCATCGCCGGTGGTGCCGGTCTGCACGCCGACCTTCTTGTCCTTCAGGTCATCGGCCTTGCTTACCTTGCTGGCTTCGGGCACCGCGATCAGCTGCTTGGCTTCGAAGTAAGGCTCGCTGAAGTCCATGGTTTGCTTGCGCTCGTCGGTGATGGTGACGGCGGAAGCGACGATATCGCGATCACCCGTGCCGAGGGTGTTGAAGATGCCTTCCCACGGGGTATTGATGAATTCCACCTTGAAGCCGGCTTTCTCGCCGGCAGCCGTCAATACGTCCACATCGAAACCCACCACCTTCTTGTCGGCGGTTTCCGACTCGAATGGCGCGTAGCTTGCATCAGAACCGACCTTGTACGTCTTGACCGCAGCCGGGGCATTGGCGGCCGGAGCCGGCTGGGCTGCCGGTGCGGGGGCTTCTTCCTTCTTGCCGCAGGCGACCAGCAGCATGGAAGTGGCAAGGGCGCTCAGTACGAGGCGACGGGTCGAATTCATCGGGTTTCTCCCTGGTTGGTCATGGACTGTGGTGAAAATGCAATTGTACAAGGTGAGCACTGTAGCGAAAGCGCAAGGCGCCACCCAGAAAGCCTGAGTTGCCGGCTGGGCATGTTGGATTATCGCAACGCTACTGGGTGTTTTCAGCTTGGGCGAGCTCGGCAGCGCTCATGGTGCGCTTCACTTCGGCGAGCCGCTGGCTATTGGCCGGGTCTTGTGCTGCAGCTTTTTTCAGCCAACGGTAGCCCTCGATCTTGCTGGCGGCAACGCCGCGGCCGCTGAGGTACATCAGACCAAGATTGTACTGCCCGACGGCATTGCCCTGCTCTGCTGCCAGCCGCGAGTAACGGACCGCTTCGCCATCGTCCTTCCTGATGCCGCGACCGGTCATATACATGAAGCCCAACAAGGCTTGCGCCTCGGCATGGTTCTGGTCGGCGGCCTTGCGATACCACTCGACCGCCTTGGCATTGTCCACTGCCACATCCTGTCCATTCCGATAGCGGCGTCCCAGCTGGGTTTGAGCGGCGGGGTCGCCCTGCTCGGCCGCCCGGCGCAAATCCGCCAGCGACAAGCCGGCCAGCGCGCTCGGGTCGGGTGCCTGTGCCGATTCGGTCTGCTGCTCGGGCGCGGCTGTCGTGGCGGGTGTGGGTGCTGCATCCTGGTGCTGGACAGTCGATTGCGCAGCGTTGACTGCAGCAGGCGGTGCGCTGGCGTGCTGATCGCGTGAGCGCAGCAGGGCGGCGCCGACTGCTGCCACGATGATCAGCCCCAGGCCGATGCCGACCAACTTGCCCCTGCCACTGCCGGGCACTGGCTTGCTTGTGCGTCGCGCCATATTCAATGGCGCCGGTGCAAACTCGTCCTGTGTACGGATGGTCGGGGCCACTGCGGCTGCGCCAGAGGGGTGCAATACCGGTGTCGGTTGCATGGTATAGACACCGGAGGTGTGCGGTGCCTCGGGAATCACCAGGGGGCGCTGATCGATTTCCAGTGCCTCGAATGCCTTGATGCAGGTTTCCAGGCTGCTGAAGCCGCCGCTGAGTACCGGCTTTTGCATCTTCTTGATCAGGGCGGGGAGCTGTTCCTGGTGGGCATCCTTGAAGTAATCGATGCGGTGCAGCGAGATCTGTTTGAACCAGTGGCCGAGTGCAAACAGGTCGACGCGCCAGTCCAGATTGTTGACGGCAAGGTCTGGCATCAGCACCGACTGGTATTGTGCGCGTGCGCTTTCCGATAGCTCGTACCAGCTGGAGCAGCCGGGCTCGCCAACCAGCTTGGCATAGGTCTGCCAGTCCCGTTGTACCGCTTCCTTCATGGCTGGCGACAGGTAGATGGCGTCCGGGCTGGCCAGATCGATGAATAGCGGCTTTTCGATGCGCAGCTGGGTGGCGCGCGCCGCGCCGAAATCGACAAAGGTGAGGCTGTCGAAGTCGATCTCGCCGCTGTCGGCCTGGCGTAGCACCATGGTATCGGGGCGGATGCCGCCGTGCACCAGGCCGGCGCGGCTCAAGTGCTGCAGCGCGCGCAGGCAGCACAGGATCAGGCGGACCAGATCACTGGAGCGTTGAAACGGGTGCTCCAATTCACCCACCGGCGTAGCCAGCCAGTGGGTTAGCGGGTGGCCTGCTGCTTCGGACACCAGCTGGCGGCGGTCCAGATCGACTGAAACGAAACGCGCAGCATGGCGCTGATCGCGCTGGAACCCTTGCTGAATC
>NZ_JAYRLZ010000341.1:0-4059 GCF_041904975.1 Chitinimonas sp.
CAGGCGCTTACAGCGCGCCCATGGCACGGCGCAGCTTGAGCCGGGCCAGTTGCAAGTCGAAATCAGCGTCGTGACGGGCACGTTCGGCATCGGCGCGGCGGGTTTCGGCGGCCAGTACCTCGGTTTGATTGGCAAGGCCCTCGCGATAGCGCGCCTGGCTTAGCCGCAGCGCCTCAGCCGCCAATTGCTCGGCCGACTGGCTCACGCCCTGGCGCTCGATGGCAGCGCGCTCGGCCAGCGAGGCGCGTTTGACATCCAGCAGCACAAGCGATCGGGCATCGTCGCGCCGCGCGGCAAGTGCGCTGGCATCCTGCTGCAAGGCGGCCGCCTGCTGACGCGCCAGGCCGCCATCGAATAGCGACCAATTCATCACCACGCCGATGGCATTGGTCCGGTCCTGCTCGGTAGACAACCCACGCCAGCGCAGATGCATGGCGCTCAGGGCCAGTTGCGGGCGGTCGGCGCCGCGTGCCGCCTCGGCTTGCTGATGCAGCGCAGTTTCGCCGGCGGTCAGCGCCGCCAGTTCCGGCCGCTGCTTGAGCGCCTGCTCGCCATCGGCCGCCAGCGGGCCGAGCAAGTTGGCGGGCAAAGCCTGCAATTGCACCTCGGCATCGAGCGAGCGATTGAGCAGGCGGTTGTAAGCGGCGCACGCCAATTCCTGCGTCTGGCGGGCATCGATCTGGCGGCGGGCGGCATCGGCCAGCGCCACATCGGCCGTCATGCGCTCCACCGGCGCGGCCAGCCCCTGCTTTTCCATCGCTGCCACATCGTTGCGATGGGCAGCAAGGCCAGAGCGGTAACGCTCGGCCACTTGCGCCGCTGCGTCGGCACGCAATACATTGAGATAGGCCTCGGCAATATCCAGGCGCAGTTGTTGGCGCGCCCGCTGCTGATTGGCCTGCGCCAAGTCCAGCCCGGCTGCCGCCGCACGCTGGGTGGCGCTGATGCGGCCGCCACTATACAGCGGATAGCTGAGCGCCAGGCTGCCGGCACTGATATCGCGCTCAGCCAGCGGCAAGGAGAGATTGCCCGGCAGGCGCGCAGCAATCGGCGCCAGCGGGGTGCCGGCCAGCGCATGGCCTAGCGGCGACAAATCGACCGAACTTGTTGGTGCATCGCTCAGATGCAGGTAGCCAGCGCTGAGGCTGAGTACCGGCCAATCCAGCGCCGCCGCCGCTCTCTGGCGCGCCTGCGCCGCAGTCACGCCAGCCTGTTCCGCTTGCAAGGCCGGATTGCCGCTCTCGGCGGCGCGCCAGGCGTCTTCCAGCGTTTCGGCAGACGCCGCCAGCGCCAACAGGGCCAGGCAGCAGGGGAAAAGACGAGTCATGACATCGGCGACCAGGAGAAAGGCCGGCGATTGTGTGCTGCATTGCAGCAAGCGCGATTGATCTTTATCAAGCAGACGCTTGTTTGTGGTTTATGGCGAGGGCGGGCAACGCAGCCTGATGTGGCCAAGCTGCGCTAAAGGGCTTACACAATGAAGAAGTCGCAAAGGTTACTACGAAGAACCCCCGACCCCGTGGGCCTCGCCGAGCACCGCAGCAGCTTGCGGGGTAGTCCGCGACAGCATGTCTGAGCCTTGGCGTAGCCAAGGCGAGTTCTGGCCCGGCCGCAAGCTGTGAGGAGCGCAGGGGACCCGGCAAAGCCGGGCGAGGACGTCGGGTCGCCTTTTCTTCGGGGACTTTCTTTTGGCGAAGCAAAAGAAAGTCCCCCGGCTGCGGTGTCCCAAGTTCTTGGCGAGCGAAGCGAACTTAGAACTTGGCCATGCAGAGCAAGGGCCCCGCTTAAAACACCGGCGCCGCAGGCGCATAAGGCCAAGGCGCCACATTCGCCGCAATGCGCTTCGCTTCAATTGCTCCCTACAAGGAGCCCTGCCTCTCTCGCCAGGCCTGTACCCGCGGATTCATCACCCTGAACCATAGCGGCGGCAGCAGCGCCAGCGGAATCATGGCGGTATAGCCTGATGGCAGTTGCGGCGCATCGAGCCAGGGGCGCAGCGCCTGATAGGGGCGGGCCGGAAAGGCGTGATGGTCGGAATGGCGTTGCAGCTGGTAGACGAACAGATTGGAAAACAGATGATTGGAATTCCATGAGTGCTGCGGGCGGGTCGGCTCAAACCGGCCATCGCCGATGGGCTGGCGCTGCAGGCCATAGTGTTCGAGATAGTTCACCACTTCCAGCAACGAGAAGCCGATAAGCGCCTGACCCGCCCAGAACAGCAGGGCCAAGGGGCCAAACAGCCAGACAATGACCAGCGCCATGCCCAGCGGAATCAGGGCATGCCGCCACATGGCATTGCGGTAATGCCAGGCGGGCAGTCCCAGTCGCGCCATTCGCTCGCTCTCCAGCCGCTTTGCTGCCAGCCAGGTGGCGGGCACGCAGCGCAGGTAGAAGCGGTAAAACGATTCGCCATAGCGCGCCGTGGCCGGGTCGTCCGGCGTGGCTACCCAGGCATGGTGGCCGCGATTGTGTTCCAGGGTGAAATGGCCATAGCACAGCGGCTGCAATAGCGCTTGTGCCATCAGACGCGGAAACAGGGTCTTGCGGTGCCCCAGCTCATGCGCCACCACAATGCCGAGTCCACCGACCACCCCCATGCTCAGCGTATTGCCCAGTCGCTCGATGGCAGTCCAGCCGCCTTCCTGTGCTTGCCCCAAACCAAACAACAGCAGCGCCCAGTAGCCGAGTACAAAGGCATGGAGCATCAGATCATGCCAGGGTGAAGAACGCGGCTCGTCGCCGGCGGGCGGTGGACTGGGGTCATCGCCCAGCAGGTAATCCACCAGCGGTGCCAGGCCGAATGCCACCAGGGGTACTTGCCAGGCACGCCAGCCACCGGCCAGAAAACCGCCGGCCGCCTGCGCAATCGGAATCAGTGCCACCAGATAGCCGATGCGCTGTAACCAGCGCCAGGCAGCGTTGACCGGGGGAAGGGCAGGCACGGCATTCGGCATGAGAGCACTCCGCAGGCGGCAAGGCTTTGACTGTAGGCCGCCTGACCGTGATGCTCAAGCCCGGCTGCTGCGCCTACAACACGCCCAGGGTGAATGCCTTCAAGGTCGCGGCGGCGCGGGTCGAGCAGGCCAGCTTGCGGAAGATGCTTTCCACATGGGTGCGCACCGTGCTGGGGCTGATGGCGAGGGCGCGCGCTACTTCCTTATTGCTTTCGCCCAGGCTGATGCGTCGCAATACATCGGTCTCGCGCTCTGATAGCAGCGCGGTGTTGCGGGCGGCCGGGCGAGCAGGCTGGCCGCGCGTTTCGGCAAGCAGGGCATCGACCAGGCCCGGGTCCAGCCGTCCCTGCGCGGCCTCGGCCAGCAATAGCGCAGCCGCAGCGTCAGACGCGAAGGCGGGGCGCCATGGACGGCGGGCGCACAGGGCAGTCCATACCGCTGTGACGGCCAGCACGCGCCGCTCCGTCGCAATGGCCGCGCCATCCAGACTGCGGAAGTAGCCGCTGCCATCCAGCCGTTCGTAAACATAGGACGCAATCTCCGCCTCGGCGGCAAGGCTAGGGGTGTGCTGGGCTGCCCGGCGGGTCCAGTAAGGCACCAGCCTGACCCGCTCCCAGTCGGCCGAAGCCAGCGGGCCGGCGGTATTCCACAGCGCATTGGGCAGGGCGGCGCGACCGATGCCGTGGATCAGTCCGGCGCGGTAGATGCGCTGCACCGCCGCATCGTCCAACCCCAGCCGGTGTGCCAGCGCCTGCGCCAGGGTGGCGGTATGGCGCGAATGGCCGGCCATCCAGGGCAGCTTGAGGTCGATGACATCGGCAATCAATTCCAGCGACACCGTCTGCTCGCGCAGTGCATGGTGCGGCTGGGCCACGCCGCCTTGCGCATCGAGCGCCGCCAGCTGCGCCAGCCAGTCGGCGGCACGCTGCTGCGCCAGATCGGCCAGATGCTGCGGGTATACCTGGCCGGCGCGGCTGGCGATCAGCTGCAGGGCACGCGGCAGGCCATGGGCGCGGCTGAGAATTTCCAGATCGCTGGCCAGCGCCGCCAGGTAAACCGTATCCGGCACGGCTGCGCCGCGCAATCGATCCGGCCAGCCGCTTCC
>NZ_JAYRLZ010000034.1:0-23943 GCF_041904975.1 Chitinimonas sp.
CTGATCATCCTGTGCCTGGGTGGCAATGACTTTCTGCAGCACCAGGGCGAGTCGGAGACCGTTGCCAATCTGCGCGCCATGCTCGATCAGGCGCGCAGCGCGCAGATTCCGCTGCTCTTGCTGGCCCCGCCCGCGCCCAGCCTGCCCTTGCGCGTGCCACCGTTCTATGCCGAGCTGGCCCGCGAATTCTCGGTGCCGCTGGAGGCAGAGGCCCTGCCGGAGATCCTTGCTCACGGCCGGCTCAAAAGCGACACCATCCACCCGAATGCCGCCGGCTACCGGCAGCTGGCCGAGGCGCTGGCCGCGCGCTTGAAATCTGCCGGCGCCGTGTAGGGCAGATAAGCGATCAGGCCGCGACAAACGCTACTACCCGCTCTACCACCGCCTGATCGCGCAGAATGCGCCGATGGCCAAGACCCTCGGTCAGCATCAGTTCCGCCCCCGGCCAGGTGGCGGCAATATTCCGCCCCGTCGCAACCGGCACCTCGCGGTCAGCATGGTCGTGCACCACCAAGGCAGGCTGGTTCAGTCCCGCTGCGCGAGGCAAAGCCTCCAGATCGCGCCACAGTATGCCGAAGCGGGTTTCCATGCGCGCTTGCAGCCGGCGCAGCAGGCTATCGCTCAAGCGCAGCAGACGGCCGATCTGGCGCGCATAGGCGGCCAAATCGGAACTGGGTGAAATCAGCGCCACCCTCCCCACCGGCAAGGTGCTCTGGCTCAGCGCATAGATGGTGGCAGCGCCGCCCAGCGAATGCGCAATCACCGCCGACACATCACCCTCGTTGCGGATCAAGCGCGTCAAGGCATTGGCAAAATGCAGCACCGAAGCCTGCCGCCCTTCGCTGGCGCCATGGGCCGGCGCGTCAATGGCAATCACCTCAAAGCCGGCTGCCACCAAGGGTTCGATAAAGTAGCCCAGCTGGGTGGCCCGACCGGCCCAGCCATGCATCAGCACCACCTTGCCGCGCCTCGGCTCGCCCCAGCGATAGGTCTGCAGCGCCAAGCCATCCCAACGTGTCAGAGGCATGCCGGCGGTATGCAGGCGGCCCAGCCTGGCCTGAGCCAGCCATTGCCGCTCCGGCGCAGGCCAGTCGTGGCGCTGCGGCGTGATGAACAGCCGCTCTGCCCAGGCCAGCGCCGCCGCTGGCGCCAAGGCCGCCGTGGCGGACAGGCCCAGGCGCAGACTGGCCAGGCCAATGAAATTACGAACGTTCGTGCTAATTTTTGGCAAGCTCAGGCTGGTCATGACAAGCTCCTCAGATGGACATGGAAAGGGTCAGGCGCTGCGCCGCGGCGGCGCGCTGATCAGGCGCGACAAACCCGACTCGGCGCGCTGGATGAACGCCGGGTCGGACAGCAGACGCACATGGTGGTGGGTAGACAGGATCAAACCGAAAATCTCGAAAGCAAACTGCTCGACATCGCAATCAGCCGGCAATTCGCCGGCTTCAATGGCAAACGTCACGGTGCGTGCCAAGCCGGCAAGCCAAGCCAGCTGCTGGCTGGCGAGAAAATCGCGCACTTCACCGGGCCGGTCGTCAAACTCGCTGGCTGCCGCCAGCATCAGGCAGCCTCCGGGCTTGGGCTGCACCGCCGCCCAAGCCAGCCAACGCTGGAATAGCTCGCGCAGGCGCGCCAGCCCGCGCGGCGCTTTGAATGCCTCGCGTATCACCGCGTCGTCAAAGCGTGCTTGGGCTGCGCGCAGCACCGCCAGTTGCAAGGCTTCCTTCGCGCCGAAATGGGCAAACAGGCCGCTTTTGGACATGGAGGCGCGCTCGGCAAGCGCGCCGATAGTCAAGGCCGACAAGCCCACTTCGCGCGCCAGCTCGATGGCGACATCGAGTATCGCCTCGCGCGTCGCTTCGCCCTTGCTTGCCAGTTTTGACACGACCCTCTCCTGTAGGAATCGGCAAGGCTGCAACCCTGCCACGGCCGGTTTATAGCACGATCGTTCGTATTTAAAAATACCCAGACGGGCAACTGGCCGACCAACGGCCACTGACAAAATTGGCACAGTGATTGCTGAACATCGGTACAAACTTGGCGCCAAGCCAAGCGCGTGTCCTATAAGAACACTGTGCACAGCCGCCAGGCTGGCGCTGCAACGACATGCCATAGCCCGGGCAGGCGGGCGATGTTCAAGGCGATCAATGTCTTACCACCGTGCCATTCCGTATCCGCAACTGCTGATTGCCAGCTTGCTCGCCAGTACGGCACACGCTGCCACCCTGGGCGAGGTGCAATTGTCGTCATGGCTTGGGCAAGCGCTGTCGGCGCGCATCCGCGTCAATGGCAGCCCGGAAGAAAACCTGCGGCGCGAGTGCTTCAGCGCCGTTTTGCATGAGGGCGACAATGAAGGCGTGATGCGCCGCGTCGTGCTCGACTACACCGAGGAAAAAAACGGCGGCTGGCTGCAATTGCTCAGCGATGGCGCGATCAATGAGCCCATTCTGGCGCTGTCGATCAAGGTGCGCTGTGGCAGCGGTGTTGAACTGCGGCGCGACTACACGGTGTTTCTCGACCCACTGGCACGCCCTCCCCGGCTCGAGCGCACCGTGCCGGCGGCGGCAAGCAGCAATCCGCAACGCTTGGCTGCGGCGCCGGCGCCAACTGATGCGGGTAGCGACTATCTCACCGGCGACAATGACAGCCTGCTGCGTATCGCCCAACAGCGTTACCCCGGCAAGCCCGATAGTGCCAAGCTGTATGCCCTGCACCTTGCCGAACTGAATCCGGGCATCGGCCAGGTCGATGCCCGCCTGCCTCCGGCGAGCCGGATCAAACTGGCTGCAGCGCTGCAACAGCCGGCCCATCCGCTTGCAGAGACACATGGCAGCTGGACGGTGGCGCCCGGCGAGTCGTTTTTCGGCATTGTCCGCAAAATCTACCCTGACCAGCCTGCCCGCAAAAAAGCCCTGGTCGCCCTGATGCGCAGCCTGAATCCGGATCTGCCGGCCAATGGCGAAGTGCCCCTGCCTGCCGGTACCCAGCTGCGCCTGCCGGCACGCCTGGACCAGGCGCTTGATGCCGGCGGCAGCAAGCCGCCGGCCGACATCCTTCCGCGCGGCCTTACCACACTGGCACGGCCCAAGACCATGGCGCCACCCAGCCCGCCGCCAGCGGCTGCGCCGGCGCCTGATAACAAGGACCGGTTGATCGTCTCTTCCCCGTCCACCCCCACGCGACCGCCGCGCAATGAAGTCGAGCAATTGCAGCAACGTGAAACCAGCCTGACCGACCAGCTGGCCGAGCAGACCGCCAGAATGAACGAGGCACAGTTCCGCATCGAAAAGCTGGAAAAGCATCTGGCTTGGCTGAATGAGCAACTGGCCAAACGCGAACGGGCCGAGCAACTGGCGCGCAGCGCCGCCACCAGCAAGAGCGGCGACAGTGGCAAAAACAACTGGCTGGCGCTGGCTGCTGCAGGCGGTATCGGCGCTGCGGTAGCTGCACTTCTAGCCGTATTGATGCGGCGCAGCGGCCGCCCGCGCAATGATGAGCAGGCCGAACGCCTGGCGCAGTCTCTGCGTGACAATCACGAATCGATGATGTGGGACGAGCTCGACACCACGCCGGCCCCGCTCAAGCCTGCGCGGCAGGCAATGCCCCCAGAGCAGCAAGGCGAGCCCAGTGCCGCCGATATGGACGTGGTCTACCTGAACAATATCGCCAGCGAGGCAGCAGTACTGGCCTCCAATGGCCAGTACGACAAGGCGGTGAGCATTCTTGCCGACGAAATCGACGCCCGTCCTACCCAGGTGGTCAACTGGATGCAGCTGCTGGAGCTCTACCATGGCCACCGCGAGCCCGAGGCCTTTGTCGAGTTGGCGCAGCGTTTTCGCGAGCGCTTTGCCAGCCAGGCACTGTGGGCCAAGGTGGCAGCCATGGGCGCGGAGATCGCGCCGGGCCACGCCTTGTTCCGGCGTAGCACCCAGCCTTTGAGCAGCCTTGACAACGCCGACGCCCTGACCGCCATACTCGATGCCGCCCCTAAGGCGCCGGCGGTGCCAGCCAGTACGACCGCGCCAGCGGCGCCCGGTCAGCCAGCCATGCCCGCCATTTCAGCCGCGTCGGAACCGGCCCATCCCGCCCCGATCGAGCTGGAGCCCTTGATGTTCGAGCTGGAGTTGCCGCCAGCGGTGGCGCCAGCCGAATTGATCGATGTGCCGCCGGTAAAGCCCGGCCCCGTAGACCTGGCACCAATCGAGCGCCATGCTGCCAGCGAGCCGGCCGTCAGCGGCAGTCTGGCTCAGGCGCAAAACCTGATCAAGGCTGGCGAGCGCGAGCGCGGCGCCATGCTGCTGGAGCAGATCATGATGTCGGGCACGCTGGACGAGCGCATCGCCGCCGCCGAGCTCCTGGTGCGGCTCACCTCACCGGATCAGCAGGCCGGGCACTTCAGCATCTGAGAAGCTGTTTGCAAAAGGAGCGAGGGCCGGCCCGCCGGGTACTGCCAGCGCGCAGAAACCGGAATGTACAGGTGTACATCAGGATGTCGAGCGCTGCGCCACGCAGTTGTTTTCAAACCGCTTCCGAGGCTTCCTGCTCCGCCCGCAAGGCCTCGCTCTGCTGCAAGGCCCACATGCGCGCATAGCTGCCATTGCGCTCCAGCAAGTCGCGATGGCTGCCGCGTTCGATGATCTCGCCCTGCTCCATCACGAGAATCTCATTGGCGTCCACCACAGTAGACAGGCGGTGCGCAATCACCAAGGTGGTGCGATTGGCAGAAATCGCGTTCAGCTCGGCCTGGATCGCCTTTTCGGTGCGCGAATCCAGCGCCGATGTCGCTTCGTCGAAGATCAGGATGGGCGGGTTTTTCAGGATGGTGCGGGCAATCGCCACCCGCTGCTTTTCGCCACCCGACAGTTTCAGGCCGCGCTCGCCCACCGTGGTGTCCCAGCCATCGGGCAGTCGCTCGATAAAGTCGAGAATATGCGCCGAGCGCGCCGCCTCGATGATTTCCTCGCGACTGGCGCCGGGCTTGCCATAGGCGATGTTGTAGTAAATCGAATCATTGAACAGCACCGTGTCCTGCGGAACGATGCCGATATGGGCGCGCAGGCTAGCCTGGGTGAGGCCGCGCACATCCTGCCCATTGATGCTGATACCACCGGCCGACACATCGTAAAAGCGGAACAATAGTCGCGACAAGGTGCTCTTGCCGGCGCCGGAACTACCCACCACCGCCACGGTATGCCCGGCCGGAATGGCAAAATCCACCTTGCGCAGGATTTGCCGCTTCGGGTCGTAGCCGAAATCCACTGCCTCAAAGCGCACGCTGGCAGCATCACTGGCCAGCGCAACGGCACCGGGCGCATCTTGCACTTCGGCATGCTCGCGCAACAGGCCGAACATTTTTTCCATATCGGTCAGCGCCTGCTTGATTTCGCGATAGGCCATGCCAAGGAAGTTGAGCGGCGTATACAGCTGGATCAGAAAGGCATTCACTGCCACCAGGTCGCCCAGCGTCATCTTGCCATGCACCACGCCGTCGGCCGCCAGCCATACCAGCAGCGTCACCCCGACGGCGATGATGCCGCTCTGCCCGCTATTGAGAATGCCGATGGAGATTTCATTGCGCACCGCCGCATCTTCCCAGCGACGCAGCGCCTCGTCGTAACGACCGGCCTCGTAACGCTCATTGCCGAAATACTTCACCGTCTCATAGTTGAGCAGCGAATCCACTGCCTTCACATTGGCCTTGGAATCGAGCTCGTTCATGGATCGCCGCGTCTTGGTGCGCCAATTGGTCACCACAATGGTAAAGCTGACATAGGCGGCGATGGTGCCCAGCGTCACTGCCGCGAATCGCCAGTCGTACAGGGTGACCAGGATGGCGATCACCATGCCGATTTCCAGGATGGTGGGCAGGATATTGAACAGCATGAAGGTGAGCAGCGAACCGATGCCACGGGTGCCGCGCTCGATATCACGGGTGACCCCGCCGGTCTGCCGGTTCAAGTGAAAGCGCAGGCTGAGCCGGTGCAGATGGTTGAAGGTCTCCAGCGCCACCTGGCGGATGGCCCCTTGCGCCACCTTGGAAAAGATCGCATCGCGCAATTCGCCGAAGGCGGTGGTACTGAGCCGGCAGATGCCGTAAGCAATGATCAGCCCGGCCGGCACCGCCAGCATCGCATCGGGCCGCGCGCTGAGCAGATCGACCACCCGCTTGAGGATCAGCGGCACCGATACATTGGCAAGCTTGGCCAGGGCCAGGCAGGACAGCGACAGGAACACCCGCAGGCGATAACGGGCCAGATACGGCGCCAGGGTCTTGATCGTCTGCCAGTCGCTGCGTGGCAAGGCGGCGGGGCTGGCGGGCGTAGCTGTTGCAGGTTCGCTCATAGGCTGGGGTCTATTGTTGGATACCACCGGGCAGCACAAAGCGCTGCTTTTTGACGGTTCGGCGGATTGAAATGTTATGCATCACTCGACCACACGAAGCTTGATTTGTGCTCCATCTGGAAGCTCCTCAATCTGGCGGGCGATATCTCCGGAAATGCGTACCAGTTCAAGTTGCGGGGCAGTGGCGATATTCTCTTCGCCGTACGCACCACCCAAGATTCCTGGGACCTTTAAGCAGTATTTTCTCCCCTCGGTCAAAGGACCCCACAGGTCCGTTGCCATGGAGACAAGCGAGCTCATGTACCAATCTTGTAGAAACTCCTGGTCGATGGAAAGTGCGTCAAGCTCAGCGCGACTGGCCGCGATCACTTTGCAGTAACAGTCCTCCGGGCACAGACGCCAATACTTTCCAGCCTCGTCTTTGATGATGAGATTGCCGAAATCGTTTTCGCCGACGACCTCGACAGGTTCAATACCAACCCATCCCCAATACTGGCGAATTTCTTCAACGAGGCTCATGTGATGGACGCAGAACGTGGGAATGAGAGGCAGCCAGAACCAAAGGCAGAGGAAACTGCAAGCACCAGCTTGCGGATATCCTTTTCGATTGCAGGGCTAGGCATCGCCGCATCCTGCACTGAATGCCGGGCATTCAACCGGGAAGCCTTTGCAGTATGAATAGACAAGCGATAGCTGCTCCAGAGTGGCAGAGAGGCCACGCAACTTGGTGACTGGCTGTTGATCGCAGTCTCCCTCACAAACAAGGCTCCAAGAGCGAGTATCCTTCAGCAGACAAGAAAGAGACAGCTCGAACTTCTCAGCACTCGGCCAAACGTACGCCCGCCTGGGGTCGAGCTTTGGCAGAAGACTAATAAGCAAGCCTTCACCTCCGCGCTGTGGATGAACGAGACCAATGAGAGTGCCGGAGTAGTAACAAAGAAGCTCGTCAGTTGCTCCGAACGGCGAATCAAACGGGCGTACCTCTATCCCTGCTGGAGCGTCAGAAAATTGCAGCCAGAGTGAATCTGGTGTGTGAACGTAGGGCTTTGCGCTCATTGATGCCTGGCAATAGGAAGTCGGGAAAAGTGTCGTTATGATGGCGGCCCTGCCCTGATTATCAAGCCCGCCATGATCTGGTTCTTGCTCGAAGCTGGTGTTGCCGGCCTGTTACTGGTGCTGATTGTTGCATGGACCCTGCCGCGCAAGCCGAAAAAACCGGACGACAACGGCAAGCCTCCACATTGATCGGCGTCCAGCGCGCACTATAGTGGTGGCTGTCCCCGCCTGATATCCGCAGCCATGCCCCATCCGCGCCCAAGCCCCCTGTGGTTTCGTATCGGCAGCCTGTTGGCGCTGGTGATCGCCTTTGTCATCGGCCTGCTGTCTTTCCTGAACTATGCCAATTTCCGCAAAACCAGCCAGGGCCTGA
This sequence comes from Chitinimonas sp., assembly GCF_041904975.1. NCBI lineage: Bacteria > Pseudomonadati > Pseudomonadota > Betaproteobacteria > Neisseriales > Chitinibacteraceae > Chitinimonas > Chitinimonas sp. The sequence goes on from NZ_JAYRLZ010000034.1 coordinate 7,775, forward strand.
TCGAGACCCGCTACCTGGTGCTGGGCAAGGATGCACGCCAGGCGGTCGACGATGGCGTATCGCTGGGTCTGGCGCCGGCACAGAACAGCCAGCTCAAGCCGCTATTCCAGCATTTGCGCCAACAATGGCCAGCCCTGCAGTTTGCCGGGGTGGTGGATGCTAGTGGTGCTGTCCAGATTGGCGATGGCCAAGCCGCCACACTCGATCTGACCAGCTGGCAAAAGCAGATGGCCGACAGCCCCGCCGAAGGTGCCTGGCATGCACGCGGCGAGCATCACCATGCGGTGGGGCTGAACCTGATCGACACCTTTGGCGGACGCGGCGGCGCCGTGGTGTTGCATTTCGATGATCGCGAGCTCAGCGCCGCCAGCGCGCCGCTTGCCCGGCAACTGCTGCAACGCGCTGCACTCATCCTGTTGTTGTTCATGGTGCTGACCTGCCTGGGGGTACGCTGGCTGGTGCGCCAGCTGGCTACCGAGATCGACCAGGCCGAACAGCTGCTGAACCAGCCCGGCACCCCCGCCACGCTCGCCTCCGCCGCGCCCGGCGGATTGCTGCAGCAAACCCACGAATTTGTCGCAGCCAGCGAGCGCGCCCGCCAGACACTTGCCGGTCGGCAATCATGAACAAGTTACCACTACAGCAAAGGCTTGCCCTGCTCGCCACCAGCTTGCTGGTCGCTGCCGCCGCCCTGTTGTCGCTGTGGTGTGCGCAGCCGCTGTCGGATGCTGTTGCGCCGCAAATGGCGCAAACAGTACGGGTGATCGGCGGCACGGTGAATCAGCTGCTCAGCCGGGCCGATCAGTTGCAGCTGCCGTTTGCGCAACTGAATGGCGTTGCCGAAGTCCTCGACGATGTGCGCCGCGACAATCCGGATATCCGCTATCTGCTGGTCGTCGATCACCATGGCCAGCTGCTGTATGCCAGCGGCCAGCCGCCTGCAGGCAAGGACTTGAGCGCACGCTGGCAAGACAGCTTTGCCGGCGATAGCCAGACCATCGGCCCCTGGCTCGATACGGCGGTGCCGATCGAAGGACGCCATGGCCGCCTCGGCACCCTGCACCTCGGGCAACGTGCCGCCGGGGTAGCGGCCCAGCTGCGCGAGCTGATGTTCGACCTGCTGGCAGTGATGGTGGTCGCGGTTCTCACCGCGCTGGAATTGCTGCGCTTCATGATGGCCGCCCTGGTCGGCGCACCGCTGGCCAGCCTGACACAGTGCTGGGAGGCGGCAAGGCGTGGCGACTTTTCCCACTATCTGCCCGCCGATGCCTTCGGTGGTGTCGGCCGCCTGAACGAGGCCTACAACCGCTTGCTGGCGCGCCTCAATAGTGCTGCCGGCCAGCTCGGCGATGCCCTGCCTGCCGGCCTGCGCTTTCACTTGCCCGAGCAGCGGCCGCTGCTGTTTTCCGGCGCGGTCGATTTCGTGCGTTGGCCGTTCTTTTTGCTGATCTTTGCCGACTCGCTGTCGCTTTCGTTCTTTCCGATGTATGTCGAAGGCTTCTATTCACCGGCCTATGGCCTGTCGAAGGCGCTGGCGCTGGGCCTGCCGATTTCGCTGTTCATGTTTGCCTGGGCGATGGCGATGCCCTGGGCCGGGCTTTGGTGCGACCGCCTCGGCTATCGGCGGGCCTTTGCCATCGGTGCCGCCATCACCACCGCCGGCTTGTTGCTCACTGTCGCCTCGCAAACCCTGATCGACCTGATCGCCTGGCGCTCGCTGACTGCCGTCGGCTACGGTTTGGTGTTCGTCACCGCCCAGACCTATATCAGCAGCCACACCCCGGCAGCGCAGCGCACCCGTGGCATGGCGATGTTTCTGGCCACGTTTTTTGCCGGTTCGCTATCTGGTGCTGCCATCGGCGGCATCCTGGCCGACCGGCTCGGCTATCGTCCGACCTTTGTCCTGTCGGCGCTGCTGAGTCTCGCTGCTGCCGGCTTCGTGCTGCGCTTTCTGCAGCGCCAGGCTATCGCTGCCAGCGGCCGGAAATCGCTATCGTGGCCGGATGTACGCCTGCTTTTGTCGCATCGCTCGTTCGTAGCGATCACCGTGCTGGCCGCGATACCATCGAAAATGGCCCTGACCGGTTTTCTGTATTACACCGCGCCGCTCTATCTCAAATCATTGGGCAACAGCCAGTCGGCCACCGGCCGGGTAATGATGGCCTATGGCCTGGCCATCATCGTGTTTTCGCCCTTCGTGGCGCAGCTGGCCGACCGCCTGGGCCGGCACCGCTGGTTTGTCACGCTTGGCGCACTGGCCGCATCCGCTGCCATGTTCCTGTTGCACTGGCTCGATGGCACGCTGGGCGTAGCATGCGCCATCCTGCTGCTCGGGGTGGGCCATGCCATTGGAGTGTCGCCGCAGCTTGCCCTGGTATCGGATTATTGTCAGGATGCGATCTCGCAAGTCGGCCAGGCAACCGCCACCGGCATTTTTCGCCTGATCGAGCGGCTGGGCAATGTACTCGGCCCCTTGATCGCCGGCGCGCTGATAGCCAGCCATGGCTTCAAGGGCGCGTTTTACGGCATCGGCCTGATAACCCTGATCAGCAGCGTGGTATTCACCGTGGTTTTCATCTGGCTTGAACGGCAGGCACTGGCAGCCGGAGGCAGGGCATGATCAGTCGCCGCCATCTGCTGGGCAGTAGCCTCGCCTTGGGCTGCCTGCCGCTATGGGCCGCGCCGCAGCCGAAACGGCGCATCGTCATGCTGCTGTATCGCGGCGTGACTGCGGCCGAGCGCGGCTTTATGGACTATCTGCGCTTGCGCATGCCGGTTGAATTCATCATCCGCGATGCCGGCAGCGATCATAGCCGCATCGCCATCATGGTGGCCGAGGCGCGGATGATGCGGCCCGACCTGATCTACACCTTTGGCACCAATGTCACCCTGGAAACGGTCGGTACCTTCGAGCAACGCGACCCGCAGCGCCATATCGCCGATATTCCGGTGGTGTTCAATATCGTCGCCGACCCCATCGGTGCCAGCCTGGCGCCCGATACCCGCTCCAGCCTGCGCAATCTCACCGGGGTCAGCCATCTGGCACCACCCCATGCGCAATGGCAGACCTTGCGCCGCTATGGCAAGGTCGAAAAACTGGCAATCATCTACAGCCCGAATGAAAAGAATGCGGTGCTGGCCGCAGCCCGCTTTGCCGCGCAAGCGAAAAACGAGCAGGTACAGGTGCGGGCTGAGGGCATTACCTGCGACAGCGACGGCAAGCCGACCGAGCAGGGCTTGCGCTCGACCCTGAACTACCTGCTGTCGAGCAAGCCGGACTGGCTGTACCTGCCATCCGATTCCTTCCTGATCGCCCATGCCGGCGAAGTGGTGGAACGCTTGCTGCCGGCCGGCATTCCGGTTTTTTCGGCCACCGAAGAGCCGGTACGCGACGGCGGCGCGCTGGCCGGCCTGGTCAGCCCCTACTATGCCGCCGGCCAGTTTGCCGGCTACAAGGCCGAACAGATCCTGCTCGGCCGCAAAAAGGCCTCGGAAGTGAGCATCGACACCCTCGCCCGCTTCAGCTACCTGATCAATATCACCACCGCCCGCCAGCTACACCGCTACCCGCCGCTGGAGCTGCTGCGCTTTGCCGAAACGGTGGAAGCGCGCAATTCCTAGGCGATACCTGCGACAACAACGGGTACATTTCTGAAAGAACACCGCATGAGCGAACAATTCGAGCGCGGCCTGAAAGTGCGCCGCGAAGTGATGGGGGATGCCTTTGTCGACAAGGCATTTGGTGAAGCCACCGACTTCACCCGCCCGTTCCAGGAATTCGTCACCGAGCATGCCTGGGGCACAGTGTGGAATCGCGATGGGCTCGACCGCAAAACGCGCAGCTTTATCACCCTGGCCATGCTGGCTGCATTGGGCCGCAGCCAGGAGCTGAAAGGCCATGTGCGCGGCGCACTCAACAATGGCGCCAGCATCGAGGAAATCCGCGAAGTATTGATACACGCAGCTATCTATGCCGGCGTGCCAATGTCGATTGAGGCGATGCGTGCCGCCAATGAAGTGATTTCGCAGCTGCAGGAACGAATGTAACCTCGCGTGCGATAGCGGCCTGGAGAAAGGCCGCACCGTAGCCCGGATGCAGGGAACCGGAATCCGGGGGCAAGCAAAGAGGCTTGCGGCGGCCATCAACCATGCGGACTATCGTCCGCCCCGGATTGCGCTGCGCTTCATCCAGGGTACTTCCTATAAGGGCAGCAAAAAGCCGGAGCGGATCGCTCCGGCGCGGGCGCTTCGATTGACCCCATGCGGCACAATGCGCTTCGCTTCAGTTGTGCCCTACGGGTTACGGCCTTGGTTTGTTGATCAGAATCGCCCAAGACCAAGACTAAAATGGTGGGGTAACCAACACCGCATTGCCGGCATTCCAGCTGCCAGGTGGATTGGCTACGACCTTGCCGCTTGCCAGATCAAAGCTGACTAACACTTGTCGCAAGCCCGACTGCCAAGGCAAGGCGGCCCAGCCGGTGCCCTCGACCTGAGCGCGCATCACAGTGCTTTGCGGCTGATATTGGCAGCCAAGAATCTGATTTACCGCGTCCACGCTCAAGCCAGGCTTGATGCTGGCTACCTGGGTCGCGGTAAATTCTGTTGGGCAGTTACTATCGACTGCCTTGCTTTGCAAACCGGGATTCACAATCTGCACATCTTTAAGTTTAATCTGGATGCCGCTGTATTGTGTGCCATCGACCAGCACGTTGGACAGCGTTAATACTTGGCTTTTTGTATCGAAATACTCTGCGTTATTGCCTTGAGCAGCGACGCCAAATGTGATGCTTGCGGCAATAATTGAAACAAGGTTGGTGACTCTCATCATTTCTCTCCTTGGTTAATTGATGGTCGAATTGCAGCTAAATCCATTGTGCGTAAACGATGAAAACATCAACTGCGACGGCATTGTTTCCCCATGTATTGAAGTAGATCTGCCCCCACGCCTCTGCACCGACCCCCGTAACAGCAGGACCAAAAGAAGCCGTTTTCAGACCAGTGGTGACGGTACCACCAAACTGATTTGATTTCACAGCCAGACCATAATTTGCCAGCGTTCTGCCCAAGCCAATATTACTACCAATGGTTGAGCGAGGCGCTTGGGCCCAGAGTGATGAATCACTCGGAGCACAGTTTCTCGATATATTTGCCTCTTGAGAGCCAGGGGTGCCTATTCCACCGCCACCACTAGTGCCTGTCGGAACATAAATATACGCAATGGTCAGACACATCAAATTTGGTGCGGGAGCAAACGCAGTGAATTTGCCGGGAGTACTATCAGGAACATTCGCGCTCTTCAAAACGTACTGATCTAGGTAGGACGCTTTGTTGGCATCAAAGTGTTTCCGGCCTTCCTTGGCATCTTTCATCGCAAGATCAAACATCTTGTCGAATGATATCGAATAGTAGTACGTTGGCGCAGACCCTAGGTTTGCCTGATCTGCTGGGGCCGCCGTAGCTGACGTCAAACATCCAATAGACAGAACGATAAATGCAATTATTGCAGCTGTGCCACGTTTCATTCGTCTTCTCCGGGTTGGTGGTCGAAGCTAGGGAGTCAGAGCTTCGAGCTCAGGCTATGCCATGATTATTTGTTGCGCATCATCTAAATAGGGGAAAGCACGTATAAAAATTGGGCGGCGATGTCACTTTGCTGCCACACGCTGCGACCAAAGCCGTGCCAAAGTCAGGAGCATCTGAAGCGAAGCCCGTTGCGCTGAATATACGCTCGGGGTCTGCGCTGCTGCTTGAATTTATGCGCGGGGCACTGTAAGGCCGTAAGGCGTAATAGCAAGGTAGGGCGCATCTGAAGCGTAGCGCGATGCGCCGTATGTACACTCTGGGTCTAGGGCACATTCAGCCAGGAGGCGCCTCGGTGGGCATTTGCGATAGCTGCCGACCCGCGAACCGGCAATTCCCGATCCATCCCGCAACGCCAGCCTAAGGCTGATATTTGCTGACGATCTTCGCGTATTGGCCGCTTTCATCGACAAAGGCACGGCCATTCCAGCGCAAGGTCAGGCTGCGCTCGGCTTGTTTCTCTTGCCGGTAGCGATAAATCAGTACCGGTACGCCCTGCTCTTGCGCCGCCTCGACCGTGGCCGAAAAATGCAGGCCGGGCTTGCCGGCCTCGCCGTCGTAATCGCGCTCGGTGATCACATCCACCAGTTCAATCAAGCGATCGGACTCAACCTGGTAGATCGAGTAGCTACCCAAGGCACCCAAGCCTTCCATCAGCTGCTGGCTACCTTGCACCACGATTTGCTCGCGCGGCGCTTCGGGCAGCAGCTTGGCCAGCGAAAAGGCGTCTGCCGGACTGAATAGCCGGTTGTCCAATTTGCCTATCTTGCCGTCCAACCCCTGCAGGTTTTCGATCAATACGCCATCGCTGCGCTTGACCAGCAGATTGCGATAGCGATCATTGCCGTTGATCCAGACTTCCAATTCGAAGTCCTTACCGCTCAGCTTCGTTTCCGGCGCCTCGTCGGCCGGCTCAGATGCTTCTACCGGCGCTGCGGCTGGGACTACCGGACTCGTAGCCTTGACCACCGCAGGCTGCGGTACCGGCTTCGCGGCGGTTGGCGCGGTTGAGGACTGTCGTGTGGCATACCAGCCAGCTACGCCAAGTGCCAGCACAGTGACACATATCAGGGCAATTGCGGTGCGTTTCATAGTTAGCGGCACGGTGATTGGGGGCGGCATTATGAAAACCTGCGGCACCGGTACACAAGCCGCAGAATTACCAACCATGCCATGCAGCGGCTGACGGACATGCAAGAAGATGGTCTCCCCGTGCATGAATTGCCCGGCACCGGCAGTCGCTTAGGCTAGAATCACGCCGACATTCATTTCTAGCCGCTGCAACGTGACACCCGATCAATACTGCGACGACAAGGCTGCCAAGAGCGGTTCCAGTTTCTACGCCAGCTTCCGCTTTCTGCCCGAGCCAACCCGGCTGGCGATTACCGCGCTGTATGCGTTTTGCCGTGAAGTCGACGATGTTGTCGATGAGACCCATGACGAGGGCGTTGCCCGCACCACGCTTAACTGGTGGCGCAAGGAAATCGCCAATCTGTACGATGGCACGCCGCAGCATCCGGTCACCCGTGCGCTCAAGCCGCATGTGGCGCGCCTGCAGCTGCCGCGCGAGCAATTGCTGCAAATCATCGACGGCATGGAGATGGACCTGACCCAGGCGCGCTACAACAGCTTTGCCGATCTGCGCCAGTACTGCTATCTGGTGGCATCGGTGGTGGGCCTGCTGTCTGCTCGCATCTTCGGCGTCAGCAATCCGGCCACCTATGTCTATGCCGAAAAGCTGGGCCTCGCGTTCCAGCTGACCAATATCATCCGCGATGTCGGCGAAGATGCCCGCCGTGGCCGCATCTACCTGCCGGTGGAAGAGCTGCAACGCTTCAATGTGCCGGCCGCCGAGCTGCTGGCTTACCGGGAAAGCGACAACTTCCGCGATTTGATGCTGTTCCAGATCGAGCGGGCCGAAGCCCTGTATGCCGAGGCACTGGCCGCCCTGCCGGCCGAGGATCGCAAGGCGCAGCGCGCCGGCCTGGTGATGGCCGCCATCTACCGCGCCACCCTCGATGAAATCAAGCTGGATGGCCCGCAAAAGGTGCTCAACCAGCGGCTCAGCCTCGGCGGCGCCCGCAAGCTGTGGCTGGCCTGGAAAACCTGGATGTTTGCCTGATTCGCGCCGCGCATGGATAAGCTCCCGTTCTCGCCCTGGTATCTGCTTGCCGCTGCGGTAGCGATCGTCGCCCTGGTCGCCATCAGCTGGCAAGAAATGCGCCAGGCCGACCGCATCGCCATCCGCCGCCGCAAGATCCGCGAGGCGCTGGAAAGCTTTCGCATTGCCCGCAATTACGAGCGCCCGGAAGGCCCGGCCGAATTGTTCCTGTACAGCGCCGACAATTCCAAACGCCTGCTGGAACTCAGCAACGAAATCGCCAAATATGGCCATGGCTCGGCGCAATGGCTGTATTTCATGCCGGAGCGACGCCTGTTCTTTATTCTCGAACTGGTCGCCATCGAACCGGCGGGCGATCTGCACTTTATCCAGACCATCCACCCGATCAAGCCCGACCGCGCCCGCCAGGTGCTGGCCCGCTACCCCGAGCTGTATCGCGAGATTTTCCGTGAAGACATCTAGCCGCGTCGCCATTATCGGTGGCGGCTATGCCGGCATGGCAGCGGCAGTGGAGCTGGCCGGCGCGGGCGTGGCGGTCACCGTATTCGAAGCCGGCCCGCTGCCGGGCGGGCGGGCGCGCCGGGTGGTGATCGACGATCTGGTACTCGATAACGGCCAGCATATGCTGGTAGGCGCCTACAGCAGCCTGTTGGGCCTGATGGAAAAAGTCGGCCTGGACGAGGCCGCAGCATTGCATCGTCAGCCGCTCGACCTCGATGTACTGGCCGCCGATGGCCGCGCGGCATTCCGCCTGCGCTGCCCGGTGCTGCCGGCGCCCATGCATACCCTGGTCGGCCTGCTGGGCGCCGCAGGCCTGAGCTGGCCACAGCGCTGGGCCGCCATACGCAGCATGACGCGCGCACGTTTGCGCGGCTGGCGCTTGGCACAGGATTGCAGCGTGGCCGATTGGCTGCGCGCCGAACAGCAACCGGAAATCCTGGTGCGCTGTCTGTGGGAGCCGCTGACCCTGGCCGCACTCAACACCCCTATCCATCTGGCATCGGCCCAGGTATTACTCAATGTACTGCGCGATAGCCTGGCCGGCAGCCGTAGCGCCAGTGACTTTCTGCTGCCGCGCATCGATCTCTCCAGCCTGTTTGCCGAAGCCGCCGCCGACTTTGTTCGCCAGCATGGCGGGGAGGTGCGCTGCAGCGCCATGGTGCGGCACATCCAGCAAAACGGCGCAGCTTGGCAACTGGATCGCGCCGAGGCGCCGTTCGACCAGCTGATCATCGCCCTGCCGCCGCACCGATTGGCGATGCTGGCCGATGGCGTGGACGCCTTGCGCGCACCACTGGCCATGCTGGCAAACTGGCACTACCAACCCATCTACACCGTCTACCTGCGCTACCCGCCCGGCACCCGTCTGGCCAAGCCGATGCTGGGCCTGGTGGGCACCAGCAGCCAATGGTTGTTTGACCGTGGGCAGCTATGCGGACAGGACGGCCTGCTCGCCGTCGTGATCAGCGCCGCCGGCCCGCACGATGCGCTAGGCCATACTGAGCTGGCCCAGCTGGTCAGTGATGAAGTCGCCAAGGCGCAGCCACAGCTGCCGGCACCGATCTGGCACAAGGTCATCGCCGAAAAACGCGCCACCTTTGCCTGCACGCCAAACTTGCCACGCCCCACCAATGCCACGGCTGATCCGGGCTTGTGGCTGGCCGGCGACTATACCGCCGGCGACTACCCGGCCACCCTGGAAGGCGCAGTACGTAGCGGCCTGCAGGCGGCGCGCGGCGTGCTGGCCATGCACAAGCTGATCGGATAGCCGGCCCGGCCAATAAGGACAGGCAAACGGCCGCCCGGGCATGTGCTTACGTCGATATTGGCATCAGCGCGAGCCCGCCGGATTCCGGCCGGCTCATGTACATGCACCTACTGCACTGACTTACTGACCGGGCGCCAGATTGCGTGCCAGGAACATCTCCACGCGGCGCCAGAAATCAAACCGGTTTTTTTCCAGCGACCAACCATGCCCCTCTTCCGGATATTCGACCCACTCTACTTGTTTGTTGGTCTTACGAATCGCCGAATGAAAGTCGGTGCCATGAACGATCGGTACGCGCCAGTCATTTCCGCCATGAGCCATCAGTAATGGCTGGGAAATCTTGTCCGCTATATAGACTGGCGAATTCAGCTTGAACGAAGCCGCATCGATATCCGGATCGCCAATCAGCGTCTTTGCGCCGTAATGCGCAAACTCATTAGACATATCGCTCATCGCATAGGTGAACATCAACTTGATATCGGTAACGCCGGCCCATTCGACACCACAACGAAACACCTCCGGGTTTTTGGCGAGCCCCATCAACGTCGCGTAGCCACCATAGCTAGCACCCATGATCGCCACGCGCTTCTGATCAGTCCAGCCTTTATCTGCCGCCCACCTGACCACATCGACCAGGTCATCTTGCATGGCACCACCCCACTGCTTCCAGCCAGCTCGAAAATGGTCAAAGCCAAATCCCACGCTTCCCCGGAATTCAGGTTGCAACACCAGATAGCCGCGCGAAGCGAGAAACTGCGCTTCTTGCTCCCAAGCCCAATATGCACCTCGCACATTGGGTCCGCCATGGACCAACACCACAGTGGGGCGTGGCTGCGATGAGCCGCCAGCCGGCACCGTTACATAGACAGGTATTTCTCGTCCATCACGTGCCCGATAGCGATAAAAATCGCGCAGGCCCATCTGGTCCGGCTTGATGTCGGGACGGGATTCTGCAAAGCGGATTAGCTTGGCGGCCGCGTCATCATACATATAATAACTTGTCGGCTTTCGGTCGGAACTCGCCTCAATCACAAATTGCTGAGTTGTGGAGCAGGCTCCACAGTTGATTACATTCGTCGTATCCGGCAATGCATCATCAACCCGCTTTTGAATCTCCTTCATGCGCGAATCAAACCAGGCAACACTGCCCGCATCGTTCCAGTAAAAAACCCCCATCAACTTGCGTGCCGTATAGTCAAAGTCAGGCAAGCCGTCAAAGTCGAAACCTTTGACCGAAAAAAGCGGCTCATCAATCAGGCGCTTGGCTTTCAAATCATAGCGATACAACGCCGCCACATCACCCTTGGCCGCCGTTACGTACAGATCGCCCTTGAAATCAAAAAACAGCGGACTGAATCCTTTATCGGAAATATAATCAAAACTCGCCAGAGTTTCCCAATCATCTTTTCCTGTGGCACGATAGCTAATTATCTGCCTACCCTTATTGAACGATTCCGCGATAACCGGCCGACCATCTGTATCCAGAAGCCAGCGACTCACCTTTTCGGGCTGCACGCCCGACACCAGGTCATCCAGCTTCAGATTGATCGTGTTCAATCGGTACAGCCTGACACTATCCACCGAATAATCCAACTTGTTATATTGCGTTTTCGAAACGATAATATCGTCCGATCCATCATGCAAATTGCTATAGAATCGGTATTCTGCCGGTAATACTTTTTTCTTGATATTGGAGCCAAGCGCTTCTTGTTGATAATGCCAATTGCCCGCAGTTAATTGAACCCGCTGCCCGCCATCCGCATTCACCGCATACAGGTTGCCGGAAAAGCTCGACTCTCTCTCCTGCATATCTCCAACCTGAAAACTAAGCCGATGATTGTTGATCCAGCGCACATTCATTACATCGGCATTGTCGAATCCGGCAACAATGCGCAATTTCGACAACTCGCCGATGTCAGCCACTGCCAACAGAAAACGGCCACTCGAACCATCACGCTGCAAAATTGCAACCTGACGATTGTCAGGCGACACTCTTACACCACTTACTGAAGGATTTGAAAAGAAACTCTCCAGTCGCGGCAGGTCACCTTGCGCCGCAGCAGCCAGCGAGGACAGAACAACAAGCAAACCGAAAGCATATCGGCCTAATACTGCAAACATCACGCTTTATTCCTTTGTGGTGATTAATGATTTTTTATACAACGTCCAATCCGGCAAACAGTGATCAGCATCCCTATCGACGGGCAGGCATTTATAACCGCAAACAAACAGATCAGGAAAATGGAGGTCCAACCTGCCGGATGAAAGACATGGTTAGCCAAGGGTGAATCACTACGTGCGCGGGGCATGGCGGGCAGGCCGGGAAACTACAAATCCCGGCGCACAAACAGACAACCCTTGTAATTCATGACCAATACGAGTCGGGGTAAATGCAGAAGCACGTCAGCTCCGACATAGCATATCGCATCAAGTCGAACCTTGAATAGTCTGGCAAATGAACCGGCAAGGAAACAAATGATCCTTGCACGTCGGTCAACCAACAGCTACCAGCTGAACTTTCTGGAACTATTCAGCATCCGACTGCCGCACCGGTTGCGTATCGGCAAAGGCCGGCAGGCTCATCAGATGCGCATCGATCGACACAATGCGCGGGTATGGCGTCATGTCCACCTTGAAGCGCCGGGCGTTGAATACCTGGGGTACCAGGCACAGGTCAGCCAGGCTCAGCTGCCCGGCTACGCAGTATTGCTGGCTATCCATTTGCTCCAGCTGCGCCTCGATGGCGGCAAAGCCGGCGGCAATCCAGTGGGCGATCCAGGCATCCACCGCGCTTTGCTCTTGTGCCAGCGGGCCCTTGAGGTATTGCAATACGCGCAGATTGTTCAAGGGGTGGATATCGGCAGCAATGGTCAGCGCCATTGCCCGCGCCCTGGCGCGCTCGGCCAGATCGCTTGGCAATAGCGGCGCTTGCGGATATTTCTCTTCCAGGTATTCACAGATCGCCAGCGATTGGCTGAGGGTCAGGTCGCCATCCACCAGCGTTGGCACTAGGCCCTGCGGGTTTACCGCCAGATAGTCCGCTGCGCGCTGTTGGCCACCATCCTTGAGCAGATGCACCGGGATGGCGCTATGCAGCAGGCCTTTCCAGACCAGGGCAATGCGTACGCGCCAGGCGGCGGAGGAGCGGAAATAGGTATAGAGCTTCATGCCGGAATCGGTCATCAACCTGCCTTATTCGGAATATTTTGCGTAGATGCGGGCCAGCTCGCCCGAGCGCTCCAGCCGCTGCAGATCGTCATTGAGTCGCTGCGCCACATCATTGGCCAGGCGCTGGCTGACCCAGAAATAGATCGGTTCTTCATGCAAAACGGTCTTGAGTATGCGCACCTCATGTTGCAGGCCATTGTCGCGAACCAGCTGGGCCAGGGTCAGGTCATTCATGTAGAAGTAGCGGGCACGCCCGGCGATCACCTTGCGCAAGCTGGTGAGACCATCGCTGCTGCTGTCGTCTACTTCCACGCCGTGCGAACGAAGTAGCGCCACATAGCTGGCACCCTTATATGTGGCAACCAGGTCATGCGCGGCAGCCAGGGCAGACAAACTGGCGACTTCGCCAATGTCGCCAGCCCGGGCCGCCAGACGCTCTTTGACCCGATACACCGGCGTGTCGAGCCGCCTCGCGATGGCGCGACGGCGATCGGAATCGAGCAAGGCGCAAGCTACATCGACACTGCCGGCCTCCAGGCCTTGTTCGATCAGTTTCAGCGAAAACGGCTTGTCGCCACCAACAAAGCGCAACCCGGGATCAATGCGCTCCATGGCACGCAGCACATCGGGACAGATGCCGCTGCTGCCTTGCGCGGAAAAAATGAACTTGGGTGGAACACTTTCCTGGCCCTCCACCCTCAAGCTCAGCTCTGCCGCGACTGCAATACAGGAGAGCAGCAACGCAATAAGCCTTTGCCCAATCATCCTGACCTCTCGCCCTTTGACACGATATCGATCATTGTAGTCAGCGGTAGCCGGATTATCGGGCCGGTGCCACCTGAGAGCAGGCAGCACACGCCTTGGCTCAGACCAGCTTGACCGTCTGCTCGATCGAGCCAAAGATCGACTGGCCTTGCGCATTCCACATATCGATCTTCACCGTGTCGCCATCTTTGAGGAAGCCGGTTACCGGCTTGCCCTGCTCGATGGTCTCGATCATGCGTACTTCGGCAATACAGCAAAAGCCGCGCGAGCGATCCTTGTTGGAAATGGTGCCGGAGCCGACGATGGAACCGGCGCCAAGCTTGCGGGTGGTGGCCAGATGCGCGATCAGGTCGGCATGGCTGAACGTCATTTCCTCGCCGGCATTCGGCTCGCCAAACCACTCGCCATTAATCCAGGTACGCAGCGGCAGATGCAGCTTGCCCTCGCGCCAATCGCCTTCCAGCTCGTCGGGCGTAACCGCTACCGGCGAGAAGGCACTGGCCGGCTTGGACAGCACAAAGCCAAAACCCTTGGCCAGCTCATTGGGGATCAGGCCGCGCAGGCTCACGTCGTTCACCAGCATCACCAGCTTGATGTGTTTTTGTGCGTCGGCCGCGCTGGTGCCAATCGCCACATCGTCGGTAATCACCGCCACTTCGGCTTCCAGATCGGTGCCCCAGGCCAGATCGCGGATCAGGATAGGTTCGCGCGGCCCCACCATATCGTCCGAGCCACCCTGGTACATCAGCGGGTCGGTGTAGAACGACGGGGGCATCTCGGCATTGCGCGCCTTGCGCACCAGCTCCACATGGTTCAGATAGGCCGAACCATCCACCCACTGATAGGCACGTGGCAGCGGTGCCGCGCAGTTGGCCGGCTCAAACACCTGAGCCTTGCCTTCCTGGCCGGCATTGAGGCGATCGGACACCACGCGCAATTTCGGCTCGATCTGCGCCCAGTCATCCAGCGCCGCCTGCATGGTGGCGGCAATTTCCGGTACTTCCACATAGTGCTTGAGATCGCGGCTGACCACGACCAGACGGCCATCACGGCCATGCTTGAGTGAGGCGAGTTTCATTGCATTCCAATCAGCAAGTTCAAATTCAAATTCGAGGTCAAGATCAAGGGCAAGGTCAAATTCAAACCTTAAACCACAGAGGACACAGAGATCACAGAGGAGGCACAGAGAGATTCAAGCCGGGCAAGACTGGAGAGCTAGAAGTTACGCCGACGCCCAGCAAGAAACCTCAACTCCCTATTCACTTGGGTTTTCCTCTGTGCCACCTCTGTGTTCTCTGTGTCCTCTGTGGTTCAAGACTTGTTTTTTAGCTGCCTGCAGCCGACCGACGCTTGGCGTCATGGTAGGTACCGGTGCCGCGATGCAGCACTTGGTCGCCATCCAGCACATCCCATGGCTGCAGCTCAGGCTGCGACTCGATGCGTGCATACACCGGCGCGAAGTCGATGCGATCGAGTTCCAGCAGCTCTTCGAGATTGTCCAGCACCCAATACACTTCCTGGAAGTCGTCGATGCGATAGTTGGTGCGCATCACCCGTTCCAGCTCGAAGCGGATGCGGTTCGGCGATGGATCGTCCAGGCAGAAAATGCTTTCGGTATAGCTCGATGCAATGCCGGCGCCGTAAATGCGCAAGCCATCGGCCTGCTTCACCAGGCCAAATTCCACCGTATACCAGTACACCCGCGCCAGCTGCTTGAGCATGCCAAGCTTATTGGCGCGCAGACCGCCCACGCCATAGGCCTGGATATAGTCGGCGAACACCGGATTCATCAGCATCGGCACATGGCCGAATACATCGTGGAATACATCCGGCTCTTCCAGATAGTCGAGCTCATGCGGCTTGCGGATAAAGTTGCCGGCCGGAAAGCGGCGATTGGCCAGGTGGTCGAAAAACACATCGTCCGGCACCAAGCCAGGCACCGCCACCACTTGCCAGCCGGTCTGCTTCATCAACACATCCGACAGCTTGCGAAAGTCCGGAATTTCATCCGGCCCCATCGGCAAGGCGCGCATGCCCTCGACAAAGGCATCACAGGCGCGACCTTGCAGCAGCTTGGTCTGGCGCTCGAACAGGGTCTTCCACACGCCGTGCTCGGTGGCGGTGTAATTGGCCCAACCCTGATCGATGGTCCAGTCCGGGCTGGGCGGCGCCACATCGCCGGCAGCCAGGCCATGCTTCACTTTTTCGGTAGCTGCCGCGCTTGAGCTGATTGCGTCACTCATGGCCGCCTCACTGGGCAAATTCGCGTTCATGCAAGAAGGCGGCGTGCTTGGGTGCCCGCTTGGTCTTGGACCATTCTTCCAGCATGTCCCACTTCACCGCATCGAGCTTTTTCAGCATCGCCTCTTCTTCTGGATCGGGGCAGGCCAGCTCCAGCCGGTGACCATTTGGGTCGAAGAAATAGATCGAGTGGAAGGCGCCGTGGTCGGTCACACCGAGCACGTCCACGCCATTGGCTTCCAGGTGGGCGCGGAAGGCCAGCAGCTCTTCACGGTCTTTCACCTTGAAGGCGATATGTTGCACCCAGGCCGGCGTATTCGGGTCGCGGCCCATTTCCGGTTGGGTGGGCAGCTCGAAAAACGCCAGCACATTGCCCTGGCCTGCATCGAGGAAGATATGCATATACGGGTCCGGCGCCTTGGTCGAGGGCACAAAATCCTCGGCAATGGCCAGCACGAAATCCATCTTCAGCATCTTCTGATACCACAGGACGGTTTCCTTGGCGTCCTTGCAGCGATAGGC
>NZ_JAYRLZ010000342.1:0-4039 GCF_041904975.1 Chitinimonas sp.
TTTGGGGTCGGGCAAGGCGCCAGCCGGCATCGCGGTGGCACGGGCGGCGTCGAGGCCGGCTGCTTGCGCCGCCAATTGCGGTGCATTGCGTTCGGCGATCTCCAGAGCGGCTTTGTAACTCAAAGGGGCGGCCCGACTGGTCAGGGGCAGCAGGGCGAGTACCGAGGCGGCCAGGGGGCGCCAGGGCAAGGTAAAGCGGGAAGGCATGATCCAACTCCGGGGTGCAGCACGTCGCCGGCAAGGCAAGACATGCGGAAGTCCGGCCGAAGGTGGCGGCCGGTGCAGACATCAGGGAGTCAGGCGAGTATTGGCGGGCGCCAGACGCCGGTCGGACCGGCGGTGGCGAAAAAGGATGGCGTACCGGCGACGCGCGGTGAGGTGTTCAGTACTGGCGCCACCGACACGGCTACGACGGGCTGAGCTTGTACGCCGGATGGGCATTGCTGGCCCATTTTGCAGGGACTGTCGACTTTGCCGTGGGCGGCCTTGTCCGCGCAGCAGTCTGCATGATCGCCTGCTTGCACCGTCGCCTGCATCGGGCACGGCTGCGCCGCCGGCAAGACAACACCGGCCCAGCCCATGACGGGTAGCGCGATGGCGAGCAGCAGGATCAACAGATGGCGCAGGAACGGTCTCATGTCGAGCTTTGTCGGGCAAGCAGGCTCAAAGTTGCACGGTATGCATTGTAGTTGCAGTCGACCGCAAAGGGACGGCCCATGGCGTCTTGGTCGGGAGGCGGTACACGAGCTTACGCTCGCCCATCGAAGCACCGCGCTCCGGTAGCGCCCTCTTGATCTGGCGCAATGGCCTTTCTGCCACCAGGCCTACGATAACCATCACGCCCAATGCCTGTATGGAATGCACCAGTACAACGCTAAACAGTTACCAGGAGCTAAAGACATGAGAACCCTTGTACTTGCAGCCACGATCATGGCTGTCACCGCCTTGTCCTCGGGCATTCCCGCGCAAGCTGCCACTGCGGCTGATCAGGGCAGCAAGGCCAAGGCCGCCGCTGTGAATCCCGCCGAATTCGACAAGCGCATGGCGCAAATCCAGGAGCACATGAAACAGATGCAGGCGCAAATGGAAAAGATTAGGCAAACCCAGGATCCGCAGGAGCGACAGCAGCTGCTACAGGACCATTGGTCCTCCATGCAGGCAGCGATGACCACCATGAACAGTATGTGGGGGCCTGGCGGTTGTATGGGCTATGTCGGCCCAACGATGGGCGGTGGAATGATGGGTAGCGGCATGATGGGCTGGGGCCATATGCGCGGCTATTACTCCGGCTTGACCCCGGAACAGCTCAAGCAGCGCCAATACATGATGGACCAGTACCTGCCGATGCAGCAGATGATGATGGACCACATGATGTGGCACCAACGCTGGATGGCGCAGCCGCCAGCCGCCCCTGACAAGAAGTAGGCCTACGTTTCTCGGCTGAACCACCGTCGCTGGCGAGGCAAGGTAGTCTGCCTTGCCAGCCATGCTGCCCCATAGCCAGTCAGGTAGCCCGCCAGCACATCGGCGGGGAAATGCGCACCCAGCCAGATACGCGAGAGACCGACCCAGAACGCGGTAAGCCCTAGTACGGCGCGGCTTCGCCTGCCGGCGTAGGGCCATAGTGTCGCTGCCACCCACATGGCAAAGGCGGCATGGCCGCTGGGGAAGCCGTAGGGTGAATCCAGCCCACCCAGCACCTGGACCCCGGCCAGTGCGACGGAGGGGCGCGGCATGGCCGTTCCGATCTTCAGCGCGGTCACGGCAACGGACAGCATGAGGAATCCGACTGCCCACATCCGCAGTCGCGGCAGGGCATCGTGCCGGAGATGTCGCCCAACCCCCGCCAGGACCAAGACGATGGGGAAGTTCCAGTAATTCCCGATGACCGATCCCAGCAGCATGATCGTATCGAACGCGGTAGCCGCGTCGGGATGGATGTGCCGGAACAGCCAGACGTTCAGGCCGCCCCAGTCATAGACAATCGTCTTGAGCATCATTTGCGCAGCAGGCGAAGGCCATTGCCCACCACCAGCAGGCTGGCCCCCATGTCGGCAAACACGGCCATCCACATCGTACCCATGCCCAGCAGGGTAAGCACCAGGAACACCGCCTTGATGCCGAGGGCCAGCGCGATGTTCTGTACCAGGATGGCGTAGGTGTCCTGCGACAGCCTGACGAAGCGGGCGATCTTGCCCAGGTCGTCGTCCATCAATGCCACGTCGGCCGTTTCAATGGCGGTATCGGTACCGGCTGCGCCCATGGCGAAGCCGATGTCGGCGCGGGCCAGGGCCGGGGCGTCGTTAATGCCATCACCGACCATGCCCACCTTGCCGGTTAATGCAAGCAACTCGACCGCACGAAGCTTGTCTTCAGGCAACTGATCGCCCTTCGCCTCGTCGATGCCGACCTGCTGCGCAATGGCTTGAGCCGTGTGCGGATTGTCGCCCGTCAGCATCGCGGTCTTGATGCCGAGTGCGTGCAGCGCCTGAATGGCCGCGCGGCTGGTGTCCTTGACGGTATCGGCCACCGCGAACAAGGCCAGCGCCTGTTGGCCATCCGTGAGTAGCAGCGTCGTCTTGCCCGCCTGCTCTAAATGATCCAGTTGCACTTCCAGTGCCGGTGAGCATACGCCCTGCTCGTGGATCAACCGATGGTTACCCAGCTGGTAGCGAATACCTGCCACCACGGCCTGCACGCCTCGGCCCGGCAAGGCAGTGAAGTCGGCAACATCATCCAGCGGCACGATGCCTTGTTGCTTGCCCGATTCCGCAATTGCCCTCGATACCGGGTGGTCCGACCGGCTTGCGAGGCTAACCGCAATCCGCACTGCCTCGTCGCCAGTCTTGGCGGCGAGTACGGCGGTATCGGTCAGGACTGGTTTGCCGTGGGTGATCGTGCCGGTCTTGTCGAGCGCCAGCCATCTGAGCTTGCGCCCTTCTTCCAGGTAGACGCCGCCCTTGATCAGGATGCCGTGGCGGGCTGCGGCGGCCAGGCCGCTGACGATGGTGACCGGGGTCGAGATCACCAGGGCGCAAGGGCAGGCGATGACCAGCAGGACCAGCGCCTTGTAGACCCAGTCGAACCAGCTGCCACCCGCCAGAAGCGGCGGCAGGATGGCGACGGCCAAAGCGATGGCGAACACCACCGGGGTGTAGACCTTGGCGAACTGGTCGACAAAGCGTTGGGTGGGCGCACGGCTACCTTGTGCCGCCTCGATAGCGTGGATGATGCGTGCCAGCGTGCTGTTACTGGCGGCAGTCGTGACCCGGAAGTCGAGGGAGCCGGCCTGATTGATGGTGCCCGCGAACACCGTGTCGCCCACCGTCTTCTCGACAGGCAGGCTTTCGCCGGTGATCGGCGCCTGGTTAACCGTTGATTGCCCTTCAACCACGATGCCGTCCAGAGCGATGCGCTCGCCCGGTTTGACCCGCACCAGGCTGCCCGGCGCCACCGAACTGGCCTCGGCATCAATCCAACGGCCGTCCACCTGTTGAACGGTGGCTGTTTCCGGTGTCAGCTGCATCAGCCCGCGCACCGCGTTGCGGGCGCGGTCGAGCGACTTGGCCTCGATCAGTTCGGCGACGGTGAACAGGAACATCACCATGGCCGCCTCGGGCCACTGGCCGAGCAGGAGCGCGCCGGTAACAGCGATACTCATCAGCGCGTTGATATTGAGGTTGCCGTTGCGTATGGCAATCCAGCCCTTGCGGTAGGTACCCAGTCCACAGGCGGCAACCGCAATGACCGCCAGTACGGCAACCAGCCAGCTAGGGAAACCGGCCCAATGCAGCGCCTCGGCGCCGACAGCGGCAAGACCGGCCAAGGCCAGTGGCCATGTTGGCTTGGCTGGTTCGGTAGGTGCCAGCGCGGCGCTGCCTACCCGCTCGGGCGTCATTCCCAGGCTGCGGATGGCAGCTTCGACCGCCGACTGTGCCTCGGCATGGTGGACCACCGTCAGCAGCCGCTGCATCAGGTTGAAATCCAAGCCAGAGACCGCGGCCATACCGCCCAGCTTCTTGCGGATCAGCGCTTCCTC
>NZ_JAYRLZ010000343.1:0-4026 GCF_041904975.1 Chitinimonas sp.
TGTTCAACAAACACCTCGATGATCTGTTTGATGACTCCGGGTACATCGTCCTGCGCAAAGCTCGGGCCGATTACCTTGCCCAGGCTGGCCGCTTCGCCCTGACGGCCGCCCAGCGAAATCTGGTACCACTCCGAGCCGCTTTTATCCACACCCAGGATGCCGATATGGCCGATATGGTGATGACCACAGGAATTCATGCAACCCGAGATATTCAGATCGATTTCACCCAGGTCAAACAAATAGTCCTGATCATCGAACACCTGCTGAATGCCTGCAGCAATCGGAATCGACTTGGCATTGGCCAGATCACAGAAGTCGCCGCCTGGGCAGCAGACGATATCGGTGATCAGGCCGATATTCGGTGTGGCAAAACCCAGCGTTTTGGCGGCTTCCCAGACGGCGGGCAGATCGGCCTGTTTGACATCGGCCAGAATCAGGTTCTGCTCATGGCTGACGCGAATCTCGCCAAAGGCGTAACGGTCGGCCAGATCGGCCACCCCGTCGAGCTGGCGGTCGGTCGCGTCGCCGGGGGCAATGCCGGTCGCCTTCAGTGACAGTGTCACCGCTGCATAGCCCGGCTGCTTGTGGGCAAACACATTGCGCTGCACCCAGCGCGCAAACGCCTTGTTCTCGGCCTGCAAGGCGAGAAAGGCCGCATCGTCGCCGGGCAGGGCCTCGTAAGCAGGCGCAGTAAAGTGCTGCGCCACCCGGTCGATCTCGGCCTGGGTCAGGGTGGTAGGGCCGTCTTTCAGGTAGGCCCACTCCGCTTCGACCTTGGCGGCGAATGCTTCCGGCGTCATCGCCTTGACCAGGATCTTGATACGCGCCTTGTATTTGTTGTCGCGACGGCCGTAGCGGTTGTAGACGCGCAGTACCGCGTCGAGATAGCTAAGCAAGTGCTGTTTCGGCAAGAACTCGCGGATTACCGCACCAACGATGGGTGTGCGGCCAAGCCCGCCGCCGACGATCACCCGGAATCCGGTCTCGCCGGCTGCATTGCTCACCACATGCAGGCCGATATCGTGCACCAGGGTCGCGGCGCGATCCTGCAGCGAGCCCGACACGGCAATCTTGAATTTGCGCGGCAGATGGGCAAATTCCGGGTGGAAGGTCGACCACTGCCGGATGATTTCGCACCAGGGGCGCGGGTCGATCAATTCATCGTGCGCCACCCCGGCAAACTGGTCGGTAGTGGTATTGCGCACGCAATTGCCACTGGTCTGCACCGCGTGCATCTGCACCGTGGCGAGTTCAGCCAGGATTTCCGGCACATCTTCGAGCTTGGGCCAGTTGAACTGGATATTCTGCCGGGTGGTGAAATGACCGTAGCCGCGATCATAACGGCGGGCAATATCGGCCAGCTTGCGTAGCTGATCGCTGCGCAGATGGCCATAGGGAATGGCCACCCGCAACATCGGCGCATGCCGCTGGATGTAGAGGCCGTTTTGCAGGCGCAGCGGGCGGAACTCCTCGGCGCCGAGCTCGCCGCTCAGAAAGCGACGCGTCTGGTCGCGAAACTGGGCAACGCGCTGATTGACCAGTTGCTGGTCGTAGTCGTCATAAACATACATGTCGGTGTGCGCCGGCAATTTTTGATCGTGGCAGGATAGCAGCGCCCTTTGTTGCCAATAACGAATCTTTTCGTCTATCGATATCGTCTTAGCCGCATATGCGCGCCATGCCCGGCTAGCGAGATCGGCATATAATCGCGCCTTTGCCAATCATGCCGATGCGATAGCCAGCACCCCGCCTATCGCCGCAAACCGAGATCCGACACCCCATGGCCAAACTCGACTCCAGCGCTCCCCAGCCCATCTTGCTCAAGGACTACACCCCGCCGGCCTTTCTGATCGACAAGGTGGACCTGACTTTCGAGCTGGAAGAGACGCAAGCGCGGGTACTGTCGCGCCTGGTGCTGCACCGCAACCCCGCCCATCCCGACCCGCGCGCACCATTGCACCTGGTCGGTGAGGAATTGACACTGGAATCGATCAAGCTCGACGGTGAAACCCTCGATAGCGACCGCTACGAACTGGCGGTGGATGCGCTGATCATCGCCAATATGCCCGATAGCGCCATTCTTGAAGTGGTGACCATCATCCATCCGGAAACCAATACCAGCCTGAACGGCCTGTATCGCTCCGGCGGCAACTTCTATACCCAGTGCGAAGCCGAGGGCTTTCGCAAGATCACCTACTACCTCGACCGCCCGGATGTGATGGCGCGCTTTACCACCACCATCATTGCCGACAAGAGCAAATGGCCGGTGCTGTTATCCAATGGCAACAAGGTGGGCGAAGGCGCCATGGATCGTGGCCGCCACTGGGTAAAGTGGGTCGACCCGTTCAAGAAGCCCGCCTATCTGTTTGCCCTGGTAGCCGGCAGGCTTTCCTTGCTGGCCGACAGCTACACCACCGGCAGCGGTCGTGAAGTGGCGCTGGAAATCTGGGTGGAGCCGGCTGATCTGGACAAATGCGACCACGCGATGGCATCGCTGAAGAAGTCGATGCTGTGGGACGAGCAACGCTTCGGCCTCGAGTACGACCTCGACACCTATATGATCGTGGCGGTTGGCGACTTCAATATGGGCGCCATGGAAAACAAGGGCCTGAACATCTTCAACACCAAGTATGTGCTGGCCCGCCCCGACACCGCCACCGATGTGGATTTCGACGGTATCGAAGCGGTGATCGCCCATGAGTACTTCCACAACTGGACCGGCAACCGCGTGACCTGCCGCGACTGGTTCCAGCTGTCGCTGAAGGAAGGCCTGACCGTGTTCCGCGACCAGGAATTCTCCGCCGATATGGGCAGCGCCTCGGTACAGCGCATCGAGGCGGTGCGCACCCTGCGTACCCACCAGTTTGCCGAAGATGCCGGCCCGATGGCGCATCCGATCCGCCCGGACAACTATATCGAGATCAATAACTTCTACACGGTCACCGTCTACGAAAAAGGCGCCGAAGTGGTGCGCATGTACCAGACCCTGCTCGGCCGCGACGGCTTTCGCCGTGGCATGGATCTGTACTTCAAGCGCCATGATGGCCAGGCGGTCACCTGCGACGACTTCCGCGCCGCCATGGCCGATGCCAATGGCGTCGATTTCAGCCAGTTTGCCCGCTGGTACTCCCAGGCCGGCACGCCGGTGCTGACAGTGCGTGGCCACTACGATGCGGCGGCGCAAAGCTATACGCTCGACGTAGCGCAACACTGCCCGGCCACGCCAGGCCAGGCAGACAAGCTGCCCTTCCATATCCCGCTGGCCCTGGGTCTCGTCGGCATGGACGGGAACGATCTGCCGCTGCAACTGACCGGCGAGCCGACAGCGCAGGCCGGCAGCCGCGTGCTGTCGCTGACGGAAGCGCGCCAGCAGTTCACCTTTATCAATATCGCCGCCGAGCCGGTGCCTTCATTGCTGCGCAATTTCTCGGCACCGGTGAAACTCGACTTCCCGTACAGCCGTGCCCAATTGATTCACCTGATGGCGCACGACAGCGATGCATTCTGCCGCTGGGAAGCCGCTCAGACGCTGATGCTGCAAGACCTGAACAGCCTGATCGCCGCTGCCCGGCAGGGCGAAGCGCTGACCATCGCCAGCGACCTGGTCGAGGCATTGCGCCGCGTCCTCAGCAATGCTGCGCTGGACCCGGCCCTGGTTGCCCTGATGCTGACCCTGCCAGCCGAAACCTATCTGGCCGACCAGCAAGGCGAGATCTACCCCGATGCGATCCGCGCCGCGCGCAATGCCATGAAGCAGGGCCTCGCCCAGGCACTGCGCGCCGAGTTCAAGGCCTGCCATAGCCGCCTGCAATCGAGCGATGCTTATCGTTTTGATGCAGCCGAAGTGGCGCGCCGTTCGCTGCAGAACGTGGCGCTATCGTTCCTGAGCGAACTGGACGAGCCGGCGATGCGCGAGCTGGCCGAGCGGCAGCTACAGCAAGCCAATAATATGACCGACGCTCAGGCCGCCCTCGCCTGCCTGGTCGACTCGGTACATGGCGACGCCGCACTGGAAGGCTTTGCAGC
>NZ_JAYRLZ010000344.1:0-3997 GCF_041904975.1 Chitinimonas sp.
GCGGCCGGGGTTTCACGACGCGCAGCGAGTGGTGGGAATCGCCTTGTGTTTGGTAGCCGCGAGCCGCATCGCGACGCTCGCCATGGCTGGTCAACTCGACCCGTGCACAGCCCCGGGCGCGCAGCCAGTCTTCGCCGGCCGCCAGCAATGCGGCACCAATGCGCCGACCACGACAGCGCTCGTCCACCACCAAGCTGGCCACCCGCCCTTGACGGAGAACCTGATGGAAGCAATCCATCACATGCAGGCCAATGCAGCCGACAATCACGCCATCGCACTCGGCCACCAAGGTGCAATCCGTCGCACGATCGGCAAACAGCGCAATGCGCTCGGCCAGCTCGGCGGCCACGATGGCATAACCGAGCTGCACCAGCAGCGGCGCCAACGCGGCTTCATCGCCAGCGCGCACCGGGCGGATCGTCAAATCAGAATTCATATTGCGGGGGTCTTGATGGGGCCAGGGTCGTGCATTTTGCCTGTTTCATGGGCATTCGGCTAACCGGGGCCAGGTGATTTCCTTAACAGCTGCGCAATGGTGGCCGAAGCAGGCAGACAAGCGCGCCAAAACCGTCGATGTGCTTGGGTGGCTTTTTGTTTTGCCCAGCCTTGGCTTAGCCAGGATGCTTTTTCCGCCAGGCCTTGTACTGCTGGGATGCCAACAGGCCCGCGTAGTCGGCATCAGCTTGCAAGGTCTTGTGTGGAAAGCTGAGCTGGAAGCGGGTATTGATCAAGTCCATGGTATCGACAACATCCTGGTAACGCTGGGTGACCAGCGCAGCGCCAAGCAGGAAAAAATAGGACTGCTTGCGATCTGGCGTGAGCGCTACCACTTTGCGCATGGCGGCTACCGCCTCCTCGCCGCGGCCGGCTTCGGCCAGTATATTGCCGCGCAACAGCTCGTTTTCCTCATCCACCCCGACCTTGCCCTGTAAGGCGGCAATCGCTGCCAGCGCCTTGTCGTACTGCTTGGTCAGGAAATAATGATCGATCAGCATGAACTGCGCGCGCGCCTCACCGCCGTGATTACGCGCCAATTCTTCCAGTGCCTTGCGGTAATTCGGCGATTGCGCATCGATCTGCGCCAACAGGCCAATACGCATGATGGTGAAGTCGAAACTATTACGCAGCTGAGGCGGTAACTCATCGAACATCGCTACCGCTTTCTTCAGCTCTCGACTTTGCATGGCAGTCACCAAGCTCTTGAATTTGCTCAACAGTGCATCGTCAACCTCGTTGATGCCAAACAACGAAGCCAGAAGAGTCTTGTCTTGTATGGAGCTGGCCATCACTTGACGTATCAAGGCCGAAAAGCGCGAGCCTGACATCAGCTGCGACCAATCCACAATGCAGCCACTCTGATCTAGCTCAAACTCCAGGTAGTTGATGCCATCGCCGGGTGTCTTGCCTTCCATGCGCAGCATCACCAGTCCAGGCGCCGCCTTTTGGTCCACCAGTTGCATACCCGAGGCGGACACGGTTTTCAGCATTGAGCTGAAGCCTTTGCTCATGCCGGCGTCGAGACCCTTGGCGACGTCGTTCCGGAACTTGGTATTGAGCCGTAGATCTGCCAGCACGCGATCCTGGAATTTCTCCGTATCCATCAAAGCGGCTAGGGCATTGGCATCACTAGCCAACGCAGCCTTTTTGACGGCAGCAGCGCCGCGATTGCTTGCTTGACAGGCTGCATAGGCGGGGCTCAGCAGCAGGCAGCCCAGCAACAAGGTTGGTATCAGCTTCATAGGAATTCTTGCCTCTATCAAAAGATAAAGCGGCAGAATTGCCGCCGAATCGAACTGCGCGAATGTACGCCTCAATCAGACAATAGTCTCGACCACGCCGACCGTTTGTGAATCCTGCCAGCCACAAGCAAGTATCAAGCGAGGGGCGTAGCCGCTTTGGCCTTGATATGAGCAAAAAAGCGCTCGACCACGCGCAGCTCGCGGGTTCGCGTCATCGCCGGCAAGGCCTGCCAGATCTGTTTGCCATAGGGTTTGTCGATCAGGCGCGGGTCGGCGATCATCAGCACGCCGTGATCCTGCTCGTCGCGGATCAAGCGGCCGGCGCCCTGCTTGAGGGTGATGGCAGCGCGCGGCAGCTGGTATTCCATAAAGGCATTGCGGCCGGCCTTATTGATCTTGTCGATCCGCGCCGCCAGCACCGGATCGTCGGGCGGCGCGAAGGGCAGCTTGTAGATCACCACCAGCCGCAGCTGCTCGCCCTTGACGTCGATGCCCTCCCAGAAAGTCTGGCTGGCTACCAGAATCGCATGGGGCTGGCTACGGAAGCGATCGAGCAGCTCGGTGCGGGTGCCCTCGCCTTGCAGCAGCAGCGGGTAATCAAGGCCCATGGCTGGCAGGCGCGCCTTCAACAGTTCATGCGCCTCGCGCATCGCCCGCAGGCTGGTAAACAATAAGAAAGCATGGCCTTCCGACAATTTGAGTAGCGGCAAGGCCGCCTCGACGACCGCGCTGGTGTAATCGCGGCTATTCGGGTCGGGCAGACCCTGCGGCACATAGAACACCGCCTGCTGCTTGTAATTGAATGGCGACTCCCAGGCTGCCTGCTCTGCCTCCCACAGGCCCATTTCATGGGTGTAGTGCTTGAAATTGCCATTCATCGCCAGCGTGGCACTGGTAAATATCCACGCCCGCTCCTGATTCAGTTGCCGGGCAAACAAGCGGGCAATATCGAGCGGCGTGGCATTGAGTGAAAAGCCATGCGCGCTGACTTCCAGCCAGAACACCGCATCGATCTGGTTCAAGGCCTGTTTGCCGGCGTTTGCCGGCTTGGCTGCTGCTGACTCGCTAGCCCCCTGTTCCGCCGCTGGTGACGGCAGTGCGGCGACTGGCTGTACCGGCGCATCTGCCTCCTTGAGCGGCACCGGCACAAAGCCGGCCTGCCAGCGCTGCAACACCGCCAATTGCTCCTGTGCGCGGCGCCGGCACGCATCCAGCCCTTCGGAACGCTCGGCCTGATCCGCCAGCAGGTCGGCCAGCTTGCCCAGCGCGTCGGCCAGGGTGGCCAACGCTTCGATAAAGTCGAGCCGTTCGGCCAGTGCATGCTGCGGCAGTCGCACCGTTTCCTGGCCAAACACCAGGCGCAGATCGCGCACCGCTTTGTCGAGCGCCTGCGCCGCAGCAGGCAAGTGGACGAAATCGCGGGCGGCGCTCAGCGCTTCGGCACGGCTATCGCGCGCCAGCTCCAACAGCGCGCCCGATGCCACCGTTTCGCCGAAAAACAGGCTAGCCACCTCGGGCAGCTGGTGGGCTTCGTCGAAAATCACCGTATTGCAGCGCGGCAGCAATTCACCGGCGCCTTCGTCTTTCAGCCAGACATCGGCAAAGAACAGATGATGATTGACCACCACGACATCGGCCTCCAGCGCCTCGCGCCGCGCCTGCAGCACAAAGCAGTCCTGATGGTTGGGGCAGTCGGCGCCGAGGCAGTTGTCGCGGGTCGACACGGCGTGCTGCCACACCGGCGACGATTCCGGCACCTTGGCGCAGCCGGATTTATCGCCATCGCGGCTCACCGCGGCAAAGCGGACGATCTGCTGCAGCTGCGCCACATCTTCCTTGCGGGCAAAGCGGCCATCGCTGAGCGCCTGCTCAAGGTGGTAGCGGCATACATAGTTGGCGCGCCCCTTGAGCAGCGCGATGGTGACCGGCACCTTCAGCGCTGCACGCACCTTGGGCAGATCGCGGTGAAACAGCTGATCCTGCAAGGTCTTGGTACCGGTGGACACGATCACCTTGCCGCCCGACAGCAAGGCCGGCACCAGATAGGCATAGGTCTTGCCGGTGCCGGTACCGGCTTCGGCAATCAAGGGCTTTTTCGCCTCGATGGCCCGCGCTACTGCCTCGGCCATTTCCACCTGCTGGCGACGCGGCCGATAGCCGGGCATGGCCTGACTGAACAGGCCGCCTTCACGGAATACGTCGTCTAGGGTAGTCACAGGCAGGGAACCAAGGCTTGAGCGGGCGGCGCGATTCTAGCA
>NZ_JAYRLZ010000345.1:0-3981 GCF_041904975.1 Chitinimonas sp.
CTAAAAAGTGCAGCGCTAATATCTTGGCGCCAAAAGCGCCGCAACACGGGGACTCTCACGGATTGCGACGCACGAGAGGGGCGGCATTTTACGTTTTTCCGAGATTTTTGGATAGCAAATAGCAGCACGGCTTGACGCAAGTCCTGCATCTGGATCCCACATGCAGATGCACATTTTGGGAAGCGTTTTCTCAAGGCTTTCTGGCGTCTTTGCCGTTCAACGAGAAGGCAAAGGTACAAGCAGCAAGCCGAGGCAAAGCCAGCCAAAACACCGCACGGCCAAAACCCACACAGGCCTAACGCCGCCGCACCCTGATCCGGTCGAAATTGCCATCCTCATCAATGGCGGTGATGGCATAGCTACCAGCCTCCTGCAGCCTGATTATTTGTCGGCCACCTTCCAGCGCCGCCAGCTGCAAACGGCCATTCACCAGCCATTGCACCGTGCCGCTGCCGCCCTGGGTGGAGAGGCGCAATAGTGGCGCGGGCTGGCTGGGGCTGGCGACGATCAGCTCGCCATTCACTGCGCCGCGTATATGCAAGGGGGCAGCCAGTCGGCGGGCCTTGGTGCAGGCGCTGGACCAGGGCGGCGGCAGGCTGGCGCGGCGGCTGGTGTCGTCCAGCCACGGTTGCAGCAGGGTGGGCCAGCGGGCGGCGGTAACGCTGCGCAGGCCGTGCGGCGCACAGTCGGGCATCACCCGCTCGCCGCTGCGCGGGTCTTCAAACCACTGCTGGCTGGTGTCGCCACTATCGTGCTCGCCGGTCAGGGTGGGCGGCGCGGTCTGGTTCAGTAGCCAGGCAAGGCGCCGCTGCTGGCAGCGCTCGGCGGGCGTATGCTCGGCCAGCCGCCCTTCCGGCCAGCAGATGGCGGACTGGCTGACGCTGGCGGGCGGGCTGCGCCGATCGCTGACCTCCGCAGGCAGACCGTTGAAAATCGCCTGCAGCAAGGGCTGGGCGACATTGGCACCGTAAAAGCCGGGGTTGGGCGTGCCATCGGGCCGGCCTATCCACACGCCGACCGTATAGCGCTCACTCACCCCCACCGTCCAGGCATCACGAAAGCCATAGCTGGTGCCGGTCTTGAACGCTACACCGCGCCGATCCGGACGCACGCCCACCGCCTGGGCGGTGGGGCCACCGCCTTCCAGCAGGCTGCGCACGATATAGGCGGCGCCGGCGCTCATCAGCTGCCGCTCCTGCAGCGGCGCACTGCGGACAAAGCGCGGCTGCCCGGCCATTCCGCCACGGGCCAACGCCCGGTAGCTGCCCACCAGCGCCTCCAGATTGGTGCCGGCGCCACCGAGAATCACGCTCAGATTCGGCTTGGCGCCGCGCGGGAAGGTCAGCGGCAAACCACCCTGGCGCAGTTTGGCGACAAAGCGCTCGGCACTGAGGTGATCGAGCACTTGCACCGCCGGCACATTGAGCGAGCGCACCAGGGCTTCCGATGCGCTCACCGGGCCGGAAAACGCCTGGCCGAAATTGCCCGGTGCATAGCCAGAAAACGATTGTGGCGCATCGATCAGCAAGGATTCGGTATGGATCAAGCCCTCATCGAGCGCCATTGCGTACAGAAAAGGCTTGAGAGTGGAGCCGGGCGAGCGGATGCCGCGCACCATATCCACCCAGGCAAAACGGTGCTTATCGGCAAAGTCCACCGAGCCGGCATAGGCCAGGGTGCTCATATCGCGGTTGTCGACCACCAGGGCCGCGGCCGACACCCTGGGTGGCAACAGGCTCAGGCGATCGGCCAGCAGCAGCTCGACCAGGCGCTGCGCATCCGCATCGATGGTGCTGTCTATCTTCGCCTGGCCCGGCAGCGCCTGATGCAGGCGGTTCGCCAACAGGGGCGCCAGCTTGGGCTCTCGCGCTTTCAGCGCCAGCATCGGCTCATTCAGCGCTTCATGGATATCGCCGGGCGACCACTTGCCCTGCATGCGCCCAAGCACCTTGTTGCGCGCCAACAAAGCCTCGGATTGGAAGCGATCTGGCCGCAGGCGCGAGGGCATTTGTGGCAGCACCGCCAGCAGCGCGGCCTCGGCATGGGTTAGGCGGCTCGATGGCTTGCCCAGATAGGCGCGGCTGGCTGCCTCCACCCCTTCCAGCACCCCACCCATTGGTGCGTAGTTAAGGTAAATGGTGAGGATTTCGCGCTTGGAATAATGCAGCTCCAGCTGCAAGGCGCGCAGGGTCTGGCGTAGCTTGCCGCTTACGGTGCGCGGCGGCACCGGGTCGATGATGCGCGCGACCTGCATGGTGAGGGTGGAACCACCCGATACCACCCGGCCGGCACGCAGCCATTGGCCGGCAGCGCGCAGCATGGCCAAGGGGTTGATGCCAGGGTGCCACCAGTAGGCGCGGTCTTCGTAGCGGATCAGCGCCTCGACATAGCGCGGCGATACCTGCTCGATGCGCACCGGATAGCGCCAGACATGGCGGGCATCGGCAAAGGCGCGTAGCGGTGTGCCATCGCGCGCCAGCACCACCGCCGCAAAGTCCGCCCCCTGGCCGCGCACCGGCAGGGGGAAGCAGCGATCAAGTAGCAGCAAGGTCAGCAGCAGGGCAAACAGGCTGCCGAACAGCCAGCGCCAACGGTTGGGCTTCTTGCCTGTCAGGGCGGTAAGGTGCTGTTTGAATCGGCCCAGGATGCTGCGTAAAGACAAGCGCGTTACACCACGAGATTTCACAGAAGCGGGAATATCCAATTGATTGGCAGGACGGCGCGGCAGCCGCTCTCGAGGAAGCCGCTTGTAGCTGGGCCGCCAAGGCAGCGCTCAGGGCTGCGCGGCTTTTTGTAGGTCGGAATTTATTCCGACTGCGCCCTGTCCCGCGCCCCTGTCGGGATGAGTCCCGACCTACAAAAGCGGTTTGCGGCAGACTGGTGATGGCTTGCTTGCCATGACTTGCTTCAAGCCATCACTTCGCCCTACTTCGCCGCCGGTGCTGCAATGCTGTCCGATTCCGACTTCACCGCGCCTTTTGCCGGCGGGCGCACATCGTCGATCTGCATGATGCCCGGCTCCTTGCTGGCGGCGTGCAGCTGCGGATCGTACATATCTTCCACCCAGCTTTGCGGGATAACGAAGCGGCCGGGGGTGACCACCTTGGCGCGGTAGAACAGGCGCAGCGGGCCGTTCCACCAGCTGCCCAGCCGCACTGCCGCCACAAAGCGATCATCGCGGAATTCCACATGGCCGATGCGCTGATCATTCATCGCCTCCACCGGGTTGACGCCGTCAATCTTCACCGCCTCGCCCTTCTCGCCCTGGATCAGGTTGGTATTTTCGATCTCCAGACCGGCCGGCACTCTATCCACCACCAGCAGATTGGGCGAGAAGAAATTGGCATTGGTGCTCACTTGCACCCAGATGGTCTGGCCGGTCTTCAGGCTCGGGTTGGCCGGCAGCTTGCTACCATCAGCCATAAAGTAGCTGCGCGACACGCTCAGGCCACGGCTGCCCTCGCCCACTGCACGCGGATGGCCGCTGCTGGTCATCACCGCAAACAGCTTGTCCTTGCCGGTGTTTTGCAGCTTGTAGCCCGCGCCATCGGCCAGCGGCAGCGCGACATATTGCGCGGCCTTGCCAGCCAGATTGGCCGGTGCCTTGTCGCCGCTGAGGCTGGCGCTCCAGTCGCTGCCCGGTGTGGCATCGAGCCAGCGTGCGGCCAGGAATACCGCCATCTGATCCTGGGTGCTGAACCAGGGCCGCGCCTTGATGCGTTCGATCAAGCCGGCCAACAGGCCGACCGAGCCGGGCGGGTTGAGCTTGTGCTTTTGCAATAGCGCAAACGCCAGGGCGTTATCGCGCACCGGGCTGCCGTAGTCATACCAGTAACCCTCGGCGCGTGGCTTGGCCAGGCCTTCGGCCAGGGCGATCTTGGACTTGGCTTCATCGCCCATCAGCTGCAAGGCAATGCCCAGCTCGATCAAGGCCAGGCCGGAATTGGCATTGCTGCGCAATTCGATCAACTGGCGCAAGGG
>NZ_JAYRLZ010000035.1:0-23245 GCF_041904975.1 Chitinimonas sp.
AGATAATCGATCAAGTGGACGGCATCGAACGCTTTATCACCGAGCAAGGCGTGGCCGCCACACTGGTCGATAGACTGGCGGGTGAGCGCCGGGCGATGGTGGTTCAGCTCACGCTGAGCTTGCTGGTGCTGGGACTGGTGGCCATGCTGATTATCGGCTTTGCGCGCGATACGATACGCCGTACCCATTCATTGACCGACCGGCTGGTCGAGATTGCCGATGGCGACTTCAGCCAGAAGCTCGACACCAAGGGGCGCGATGAATTGAATCTGGTCGCTGCCAGCGTCAATCAGTTGGTTGACAAGCTGACCGATACATTCGGCCATATTCACGAGGAGGCAAGCGCACTTTCGACCGCTGCGGCAGGTATTGCGTCGGTCAGTGCACAAGTTGCCGGCTCGACCCAGGAACAGAACAATGCCGCTGCGTCCATGGCTGCAGCCGTCGAGGAACTGACGGTCAGCATTGCCCATATGGCAAATCACGCCAAGGATGCGCATGCCAGCTCGGCCGAGTCGGGCAAAGTGTCCGCCGACGGTGGTGCGGTAATCGGTGAAACGATAGCCAGCATCGAGCGCATTGCCAGCAGCGTGCGGGTGAGCTCCGGCAGTGTCGCCGAGCTGGGCAATCAGAGCCGGGAAATTACCGGCATCGTGAATATCATCAAGGAAATTGCCGATCAGACCAATCTGTTGGCGCTCAATGCCGCTATCGAAGCAGCGCGGGCCGGTGAGAGCGGCCGCGGATTTGCCGTGGTGGCCGATGAAGTGCGCAAGCTGGCCGAGCGGACGGCTGATTGCACGCGTCAGATCGGGCAGATGACCGAACGCATCCAGCATGGCACCGAGGAGGCTGTGCGCAATATGCATGCCGGCGTTGCACAGGTTGAGCATGGTGTGGCTTTGGCTGGCCAGGCCGGTGAAGCCATCGCACGTATTCGCCAAGGTACCGGTACGGTAGAGCAGGCGGTTACCGACATCAGCAGCGCCTTGGCCGAGCAGTCGGCGGTCGCGGTGGAAGTGGCCCACAAGGTCGAGCGCATTGCCCAGATGTCGGAGGAAAACGGTCAGGCGGCAACCAGCTCGGCAAAAACCGCTGAACGCCTGCATGGCTTGGCGCAAGCGCTGGAACAGCAGCTCGGGCGGTTCAAGCTGAGCGCGTGATGCAGGCTGCGGCTCCCTTGGCTAGTTTGGCTTGCTGTCGGCCTGGAGCAGCACCAGGGTGTCATCCGGCCAGTGCGTATCGTAAAGCGGCACGGTGTAGGACTTGCGGTCCGGGCTGAGTAAGGTGACCGGCAGCGCCTGCTCCTGCGCTGCGTGTTTCAAGCTGATTTGGGCGAGCCGATACGGCGCAGCAAAGCTCACCGCAATCAGCCGGCTATGGCAGGCACCGCCTGCTGCGGCAAACGCATCCCGCACCGTGGGCGGCGCGTCGCCGCGCTCCACTGCCCAGCGGATTTCGCACTCCAGGCGTAAATCGCCCAGCCGGCGGCTGTCCGCCGGAACGCTCGGGCTATGTATTGCCGGTAGCCAGCCAAAGTCGCCGCGCTTGCGATTGAGCAATAGATCGGCCGCTTCATCTTCGGCTTGTTGGTGGCGTGGCAGCGTGAAGCTGCCATGGACGTCGATCGGCACATCGATATGAACACTGGCACTGTCGATTGCCAGTGTTACTCCAGCCAGGCTGGCATCGGCGCTACGCGGGCGTAGCTGCAATTGCAGGGTAGCCAGCGGCGCCAGTGCGTGGTGGCGCTCAAATGCGTCAAGCCCCGCCAGCATGGTGCGATAGGGGCGCCAATCCAGTCCGCGCACACCAGAGACCTGTATCTGTGCCGCATATGTACCTTCGGCCTGAATGGCAAAGTCGCTGCCAAGGCAGTTGAGGGCGCCAAGGCCCAAAAGAAGGCCGATGCCAAGGTGTCGAGCAAGCAATAAGCAAGGTGCCGGTGCTCGGGCAGGGCTGTGTGCACCGGCCAGCCCTGCGGCGGTGAGTCTTCTTGGCTCAAGCATATTGGCTTTTGTCTTGTATACGGAGAGCACGAGTTTGCCAGATAGCCAGAAATGCTACGGTTGCTTTTGGCTATCTGGCAGGGGGCTAGCGGCCGTACTTCGCGGTCATCACCGCTTTGTCCAGCGCATTGGCGTTGAGGTTGTAGCCGACCAGCGCAGCGGAGGCATCGGCCGGCAGGTCGAGTTTGTCGACCTTGAGCGCCCAAACGGTGACGATATA
Organism: Chitinimonas sp.; assembly: GCF_041904975.1. Classification (NCBI taxonomy): domain Bacteria; kingdom Pseudomonadati; phylum Pseudomonadota; class Betaproteobacteria; order Neisseriales; family Chitinibacteraceae; genus Chitinimonas; species Chitinimonas sp. Next base: position 2,230 of record NZ_JAYRLZ010000035.1, read on the forward strand.
GCGGTGCGGTTTATCCCCCTTGGGCGGGCAGGCGCCGCCGAATTCGGCTTGGCCGTAATCGTTACGGGTCTGCATGGCGCCAGCTGGCAGGGCAGGGCCGGTTTTCTGGCCGCTGCCAGCGGGCAGGGCATGGGTGGTGGCGGGCAGGTTCACCGCTTGCCAGTGCCACCAGCCACTGCCGGTGGGGGCGTCAGGGTCGTACACCGTGACGGCGAAACTGCGGGTGCCGGCCGGCTCGCCCGACCAGCTCAGAGCCGGGGCGATATTGCCGCCCTCGCAGCCAAAGCCATTGAATACCTGGGCGGACTTGAGTTGACCGCCATTGGTGATATCAGGGCTGCTGACGGTGAAGCCGGCTGCGCATACAAGGCTGGACAGGCTGAGGCCAAACAGGGAAGTCAGTAAGCGGGACATTGCAGTTTCTCCGAAAAATCGCGGCACCTTGCCGCAAAAGCCCATGATGCTGGATCGGCCATCGCGTTGGCGCGCCAAAAGCGCGCAAGGACCGTGCAGAAACGCTCAGTGTGTTCAGCGCAGTGCCGAGGGCGCGGTGCCAAAGCGCTGGCGAAAGCGGGCAGCAAAGCGCGATGGCGATTCATAGCCGACCGCCGCCGCAATGGCATTGATCGGCAATCTGCCAGTCTGCAGCAGGTTCAAGGCGCTGCCGAGGCGGATTTCATCGAGCAGGCCACGCACGCTATGGCCTTCAGCCACCAGGCGCCGGCGCAGCGTGGCCTCGCTGCAGGCCAGTCGTTCTGCCAGCTCGGCGGCGGTCCAGCGGTGGCCGGGGGCCAGGCCGACCAGGGTCCTTACCCGCTCGCCGGTGCTGTGCTGTCGCCCGGCGGACAAGGCGGCGCCGAGGCCGGCGCTGGACAAGTGCAGCAACACTTCCAGCAGGTAGTGCTGGCGCCAGCTGGCGGCTGCGTCGGGCGCTGCCAAATCAGCCAGCCGCTGTAGCGCTGCTTGCAGCTCAAGCATCGGCGGGAGCAGCAGTTCAATATCCTGCGCCTGCCAGCCGTCGGCCTCGCCGGGGTAGAGGCTGGCGAAACGCTCCAGCAAGGGACGGTCGAAATTCAGCATCAGCGCCCGATAGCGACCGCTGGCCGGTGCAGGCAGGTTGCGCAAATTCACTTCGCTACCCGCGGGAAGCAGCAGGCTTTGGCCTACTTGGGCCAGGCAATGGCGCTCACCCAGCCATAGCTCCTTGCTGCCTTCCATCACCCAGATCAGTGCCGGCACCGGAAAAGTGACGGCACGCAGCGCCTGCTGCCGCTGGGCTTGCACTAGCCATATCGGGTTATTGAAGGCGATCTGCGGGGGTGTGGCTTGCGAAGTCATGCGGTCGGCTGAAAGCGTAGTGGAAACTATCGGCCGCTAGCCTACCGGAAGGCAGGCGTTTTCGGCGTGACAATCGCTGCGGCAGACCATGGGTGAGATTTTGAGCAAAGGCCTGCAGAGCCTAGTTGTCTTCGATATCCCCATGCTGGTTGGATTCGCCCTGTTTCCAGTAGGCGGCTACCCGCATGGCGCTGCGGCTGTGCTGTTTTTCATCGATCAGAATGCGCCGCACCCCGGTCATCACCGCATGCTCGCCGGCCGCCCAGGCATAGCCCTCACCCTCGGGCAACGTCAGCCCACGCAAGGCTGCGTGCAGTGCCTGGCCATCGCTGACCCACTGCACACTGGCCTCGGCCTTGGACGCTAGCGCTCTTTGGTCGGCTGGATTGCCTGCCTGGGCGATCACCATGGCGCGGTTGCCAACGGGCAGTTCTTCCAGACGGCGCGCAATGGCCGGCAGGGCGGATTCATCGCCAATCAGCAAATGCCAGTCGTAGTCGGTCGGGATCACCATCGAGCCGCGTGGCCCGGCAACCACGACCGATTGGCCCGGCTGCGCCTGGCTGGCCCATTCGGATGCAAGGCCGGTCCCGTGCAGCACGAATTCGATAGCCAATTCGCAGCTGGCCCGGCTGAAAGCGCGCGGCGTGTAGTCACGGCGGAATGGCTCGGCGCCCTCCTGCTCGATGATCAGCTTGATATGGTCGTCAAACGAGGCGCTGACAAAGTCGCTGAGGGCGGCACCCGTGAACACGATGCGCCGCACGCTCGGGCTCAGGTCTTCGATGCGCTGTACGGTCAGAGGGCGCATCTTCAGCTCGTGGCGGATGCGTTGCACGGCGCGGGGGAAGAGGACTTCGCTCATGGTGTTCTGCCAATAATTGGTTGATAATGTCCTCTATCTTAGTTAAACGATTGACATTGTCAACCAATGTTTCGTCCTCCGATCTCGTCCACCGAAAACGTCATGGAGCTGATCCACGACATCATGCATCGCTTCCGGGCGCGCCAATACCAGGCCCTGCGCGACAGTCCGCATGCGATAACCCATATGGAAGCGAAGACGCTGAACTTCTTCCGTCGCCGTCCCGGTGCGACGCAGCGCGATCTGGCCGAGCACAGCGGCCGCGATAAGGCGCAGCTGGCCAGGCTGGTGAAAAACCTGAAGGAGTTGGGTCTATTGCGTGGCGAAGTGGACGAGAGCGATAGGCGCAACCTGAAGCTGCACCTCACAGCGAGCGCCGAGGCGCTGTTGCAGTCGCTGCAGGCTGAGCACAGCCAGCTGGCCGAATTGGCAATGGCCGGGCTGGATGCGAGCGAGCGTAGCCAGCTGGAAGCATTGCTGCTGCGTGTGCAGGCCAATTTGCATGAAAAGCCGCCGGCTACTTAGCTGGCGTATCCGCCGCAGCCCCACAGTGGCGATGGGATAGGCTAAATCAGCCGGGAAGCAGTCGCTTGTTTACGGTTGCCCAAGACCTGTATTCCCCGAGGGGGCGTGCTGCCGCTCGAACGGCCCGATTGATTCAGCGCTTCATCAAATCGAAAAATCCTCAGCAAACACCCGTGCGCTGCGTGGGCGGATATACACCTGCTCGCCCTCGCTGAAGCGTTGCGCGGCAAAGGCGTCGCGGCTCAGTTCGGCTTCGACCGGGTCGCCATTGGCGAGGCTCAGCTCCAGCCGCACGATGGAGCCGATGGCGCGGATATGCTCGACTTTCGATGCCAGGGTTTGCGGGGCGGGTTCGCGCAAGAGTTCGATATCGTGCGGCCGCACATAGGCCACGGCGCCATCGCTGGGTACCGGGTGCTCGCCCACCTGGGCAAAGCCGCCATGCACCCGGCTATGGAACAGGTTCACATCGCCCAGGAACTGGTAAACAAACGGGGTGGCCGGCGCGTCGTACACCTGCTCGGGGGTGCCGATCTGCTCGATGCGGCCCTTGTTCATCACCACTACCCGGTCGGCCACTTCCAGCGCCTCTTCCTGGTCATGGGTGACGAATACCGAGGTGACATGCATTTCTTCATGCAGCCGCTTCAGCCAGCGCCGCAGCTCCTTGCGCACCTTGGTGTCGAGCGCGCCGAAGGGCTCGTCCAATAGCAGCACCTTCGGTTCCACCGCCAGTGCGCGCGCCAGGGCAATGCGCTGGCGCTGTCCGCCCGATAGCTGGGCCGGATAGCGGTCGGCCAGCCAGTCGAGCTGCACCAGATTGAGCAATTCATGCACGCGGCGGCGGATTTCCGCTTCGCTTGGCCGGGTTGGCTTGGGCCGCACGCGCAGGCCGAAGGCCACATTCTCGAACACGGTCATATGGCGGAACAGCGCGTAATGCTGGAACACAAAACCGACCTGCCGCTCGCGTACATGCTTGTCGGTGGTGTCTTCGCCATGAAAGCGGATCTGGCCGGCATCGGGTGTCTCGAGGCCGGCGATGATGCGCAGCAAGGTGGTCTTGCCGCAGCCCGAGGGGCCGAGCAGGGCCAGCAACTCGCCCGATTCGACCTTGAGGCTGACATTGTCGAGGGCGGTAAAGGCGCCGAATCGCTTGGCGATGACGTGGATTTCGATGCTCATGGTGTTGATCCGGGTAAATAACAAAAGCCTGAAAATCTGTAGACACAGAGGTCACTGAGACCACAGAGCACACAGAGAAGGCCGGAGATGATCTAGCCTCTCTCCGTGTGCTCAGTGCCCTCCCTGTTCTCTGTGTCTACAGGTTTTGCTTGCTGCCATCGATTTCACAGATGGCTAAGGTAGCCCCGAAAATCGGTAGACACAGCGGTGTTCCACAAGAATTGTCAAAGTCTCTTCAATGCTGCTTATTGAGGCTCTCTGTGGTTCAAGATTTGTCTGTCTGAAACGTCACTCACTCATAGAGGCCAACTGGTCGGCGGCCCGTTGTCGGGCGGTTTGCCATTCCACCCAGCTCTTGGCGCCCAGCGTTACCAGGGCCAGCAGGGCGAGGATGGAGGCGACGGCAAAGGCGGCGACGAAGTTGTATTCGTTGTACAGAATCTCCACATGCAGCGGGATGGTATTGGTGAGGCCGCGCACATGGCCCGATACCACGCTGACTGCGCCGAATTCGCCCATAGCGCGGGCATTGCACAAAATCACCCCGTACAGCAGGCCCCATTTGATATTGGGCAGGGTGATGCGGCTGAACATCTGCCAGCCGCTGGCGCCCAGCACCATTGCCGCCTGTTCTTCCTCGGTGCCTTGCGCTTCCATCAGCGGAATCAGCTCGCGCGCCACAAAGGGGAAGGTGACGAACACGGTAGCGAGCACAATGCCGGGCACGGCAAAGATCAGCTTGATATCGTGCGCCGCCAGCCAGGGACCGAACCAGCCCTGGGCGCCGAACAGCAGCACATAGATCAGGCCGGCCACTACCGGCGACACTGAAAACGGCAGGTCGATCAGGGTGATCAACAGGCTCTTGCCCTTGAAGTCGAACTTGGCAATCGCCCAAGAGGCGGCAACGCCGAATACCAGGTTCAGGGGCAGGGAAATGGCGGTGACGATCAGGGTGAGCTTGATCGCCGCCACGGCATCGGGCTCCTTGATCGCCTCCCAGTACAGGTCCCAGCCCTTGCGCAGGGCCTCGGCAAACACCGAGGTCAGTGGCAGCACGATAAACAGCGCCAGAAAGGCAAGGGCGGCGGTAATCAGCAGCCGTCGTACCCAGGCGGGTTCGCTGGTGGCGGCGGAGCGATGCGGGGAGCGGGATGTCATGGCGATAGGCGTCTGTGGTTGGGCGTCGATAGCGACCGCGTCTTATTTGCGCATCCCGACTCGGCGGGCATTCCACCACTGGATCAGGTTGATGACGAAGATCAGCGCGAACGAGATGATCAGCATCACGCTGGCGATCGCGGTGGCGCCGACATAGTCGTATTGCTCCAGCTTGCTGATGATCAGCAAGGGGGTGATTTCCGACACCATGGGGATATTGCCGGCGATAAAGATCACCGAGCCGTATTCGCCAATGGCGCGGGCAAAGGCCAGAGTAAAGCCGGTAAGCAGGGCGGGCAGGGCGGCCGGCAGGATGATGGCGCGAAAGGTCTGCCAGCGGCTGGCGCCGAGGCAGGCGGCGGCTTCTTCCAATTCGGCTTCCAGGTCTTCCAGCACCGGCTGCACGGTGCGCACCACAAAGGGCAGGCCGATAAAGGTCAGTGCCAGCACCACCCCCAGCGGGGTAAACGCCACCTTGATCCCGAGCGGCTCCAGCCAACGGCCCAGCCAGCCATTCGGGGCGTACAGGGTGGTCAGGGCAATGCCGGCTACGGCGGTGGGCAGGGCAAAGGGCAGATCAACCAGGGCATCGATCAGGCGCTGGCCGGGAAAGCGATAGCGGCTCAGCACCCAGGCGATCAGCAGCCCGGCAAACAGATTGACCACGGCAGCGATCAGGCTGGCACCAAAGGTGAGCTTGTAGCTGGCCACTACCCGTGGCGTGCTGATCACGTCCCAGAATTGCGCCAGCGACAGGTGGGCGGTCTTGACGATCAAGGCGGCCAGCGGCAGCAACACGATCAGGCCGAGGTAGACCAGGGTATAGCCAAACGCCAGATTGAAGCCGGGCAATACGCTGGCTTGCTTGAATTTCATTGCGGGAAGGCCTTTGAGTAAATCGGGTTAGTACATGCGCCTACTCCCCTCTCCCGCAAGCGGGAGAGGGTGGCCCGCAGGGCCGGGTGAGTGCAGGTTCAGCCAGCGCAATCTTCAAACCTCGCCGAGCAAACCACCATATTGCCGAGCCTGCCACCGAATCACGGAGAAGAGCGGCGGGAGCGGCACCGACTCAGGAGCGGCCCTTGGCAAAAATCTGGTCGAAACTGCCGCCATCGTCAAAGTGGGCCTTTTGCGCCTTGCGCCAGCCGCCGAATACCTCATCGACGGTAAACAGCTTCACTGCCGGGAACTGCTTTTCATATTTCTTGAACACTGCCGCATCCTGCGGGCGCAGATAGTTTTGCGCGGCGATTTCCTGCGCCTCCGGCGTCCACAGGAACTTCAGATAGTCTTCGGCAATCTTGCGGGTGCCCTTTTTGTCCACCACCTTGTCCACCACGGCCACCGGCGGTTCGGCGCGGATCGACAGGCTCGGGTAGATGATTTCGAACTGGCCGCGACCGAATTCGCGGGCGATCATCTCGGCCTCGTTTTCGAAGGTCAGCAAGGCGTCGCCGATCTGCCGCTGCATAAAGGTGGTGGTGGCGGCACGGCCACCGCTATCGAGCACCGGCACATTCTTCAGCAGTGCCCCGACAAAGTCGCGCGCCTTTTGCTCATTGCCGCCGGGTTGGCGCAGGGCATAGCCCCAGGCCGCCAGATAGCTGTAGCGGCCATTGCCGGTAACCTTGGGATTGGGCATCACCACCTGCACGCCTGGTTTGACCAGATCGCCCCAGTCGCGAATCGCCTTGGGATTACCCTTGCGCACGATAATTACTTGCAGGCTGGTAAAGGGCAGGCTGTCATTGGGCAGGCGGCTGGCCCAGTTCTCCGGCAGCAGCTTGGCCTTGTCGGCTACCGCGTCGATATCGGGCGGCATATTCATGGTGATGACATCGGCTTCCAGCCCGTCGATCACCGCGCGCGCCTGTTTGCCCGAGCCGCCATGCGATTGGTTGATCAGCACATCCTGCCCGGTCTTGGCTTTTTCGGCCTTGATGAATGCCGGGTTCAAGTCCTTGTAGAAGTCGCGCATCACGTCGTACGACACATTGAGCAACTCGGTCGCGGCAATACCATTGGCGGAGAAGGCAAGCGCGAGCGCAACAAGCAATGGGCGGCTAAGGCGGGGCATGGCAGGCTTTCGGCAGCGTTTGAACAAGGCGTCAAGCATAGCAAGCCTGCTTATGCCAATTAAGACTGAATGGTTTTGTGCAATGAGCGAATTTGCATTTGCATTGTGCCTGTCGGGAATGGGGTGAAGCTGCCTGGCTGAACGATCCCATCCCCACCCCGACCCTCCCCTTGCAGGGGAGGGGATAGGCTGGGCGCCCTTTGCAGGGGAGTGGCTTGCGAATTTGCAAGCAAAGGGCGGTGCCCGCTACAGCGCAGCGAGGCCCGCAGCGAGGTCGGCCTGCAAATCCTCGATATGCTCGACACCCACCGACAGGCGCAAGAGGTTGGGGCCAACGCCGCGCGCCAGGCGGTCGGCCTCGGGTATCGAGGCATGGGTCATCGCCCAGGGCAGGTTGACCAGGCTCTCCACGCCGCCCAGGCTTTCTGCCAGGGTGAACACCTTGAGTGCGGCGAGAAAGCGGCGCACGCCGGCGTCATCGGCGTCGATACGCACTGACACCACGCCGGAGAAGCCTCGCGGGAACTGGCGTTTTGCCAGCGCATGCTGGGGATGGCTGGCCAGACCCGGATAGATCACATCGAGCACGCCCGGTTGTTGCTCCAGCCAGCTCGCCAGCGCCAGCGCATTGCTGCTGTGTCGCTGCATGCGCAGCGGTAGCGTCTTCAGGCCGCGCAGGGCGAGAAAGCTGTCAAACGGCCCGAGCACGCCGCCGGCGGCGTTTTGCAGATAGGCCAGCCGCTCGGCCAGCTCGGCAGTGCGCACGATCACCGCGCCGCCAATCACATCGGAGTGGCCGTTCAGATACTTGGTGACCGAATGCAGCACGATGTCGGCGCCGTATTCCAGCGGGCGCAGCAGATAGGGGGTGGCGAAGGTGGCGTCCACCACTACCAGCGCGCCAACGGCGTGGGCAGCGCCTACCGCGTCGGCAATATCCACCACCTTGAGCAGCGGGTTGGTGGGAATCTCGATCCACACCATGCGGGTGTTGGCGCTGATGGCAGCACGCAGGGCGCCGGGGTCGTCGGTCGGCGCATAGCGCACGGTCAGGCCGGAGGTGCGGCCGCGTACCCGCTCGAACAAGCGCCAGGCACCGCCGTACAGATCATCGACCGCTACCACTTCGCTGCCGGCGTCGAGCAGATCAAGCACGCTGGACATGGCGGCAAGGCCGGAGGCATAGGCAAAACCAGCCGCGCCGCCTTCCAGCTCGGCCAGCGCTTTTTCAAAGGCATTGCGGGTCGGGTTGCCGCTGCGGGCATATTCATAGCCGCTGTGCTCGCCCGGTGCGCGCTGCGCAAAGGTGGAGCTGGGGTAGATCGGCGGCATGACGGCGCCGGTAGCGTCCGGCGTGTAGCCGGCATGGACGGCGAGGGTGTCGAGATGTTGGGACATGGTGGGTTTCCTGATGTGGGCGGCGCGGGGTGTCAACCCACGCAGCCAGTGCTAAGTGTTGCGCTATCCCTCTCCCGCAAGCGGGAGAGGGTGGCCCACAGGGCCGGGTGAGGGAAGGTTGTTCTTCGTACCGCCCTCACCCCAACCCCTCTCCCGCCTGCGGGCGAGGGGCTAAAGGGCATGGCGCCGATGCTGCGCTTCCCCCGCGGCGGCGGGGGCGGAATCAATCAAGTAAGCAGCAAGGCCTCGTCGCTGCCACATAAACAGTGGGTGTTCCACGTGCCCTCACCCCAACCCCTCTCCCGCTTGCGGGCGAGGGGCTGATTGGCGTGGCGCCGAAGGTTTTCACCGCTTCTGCCGCCAATGGTTGATCAGGTCCGCCTGGGTGATCAAGCCGATAAACTGGCCGCGCTCCACCACGATGGCGACCTGGCCGTCGTTGAATACGCGCAGCAGCCGCTCGGTGCTGTCGTCGGGTGCCAGGGTGACCAGATCGGTGCTCATGGCCTGGCGTACCGGCAGGCGGAAGTTTTCCGGTTCGTCGTGCACAGCCAGCAACACATCCCACTCATCGATCAGGCCGACCACTTCCTGTTCGTTTTCCAGCACCGGCAGCTGCGACACATCATGGCGGCGCATGCGGGCATACACATCGCCGAGGCTCTCGTCCGGCCGCGCGGTGATGGTGGCGCCGCGGTCGTGGCGGCGGGTGATCAGGTCGCTGAGATTGCCTTGCTGCGGCAGCTGCTCCAGGCCTTGGTCGATACGCCAGCCTTCGTTGAATTGCTTGGAAAGATACTTGTTGCCGCTATCGCAGATAAAGGTCACCACCCGCTTCGGGCTGGTCTGAGCGCGGCAGTAGCGCAAGGCGGCGGCGACCAGGGTGCCGGATGAGGAACCGGCCAGTACGCCTTCATGCTCGAGCAGGGCGCGGGCGGTGGTGATGCTCTCTTCATCGCTGATGCGCTGGGCGCTGCGCACCGCGCTGAAGTCGGCCAAGGGCGGCACGAAGTCCTCGCCTATGCCTTCCACCCGCCAGCTGCCGGCCTCGCCGTAGCTGCCGGTTTCCACATAGTCGGCCAGGATGGAGCCGACCGGGTCGGCCAGTACGAATTCAACATTCGGTGCCGCGCGTTTGAAAAAGCGGCTCAGGCCGGTCAGGGTGCCGCTGGAGCCAACGCCCACCACCACCACATCGACCTCATGGGCCATCTGCTGCCAGATTTCCGGGCCGGTGCCCAGCTCATGGGCAATCGGGTTGGCCGGGTTGTTGAACTGGTCGATATAGAAGGCGCCCGGTGTTTCGTCTGCGAGGCGGCGCGCATAGTCCTGGTAATACAGAGGGTGGCCCTTGTTCACGTCCGAGCGGGTGATCAGCACTTCGGCGCCCAACGCTTTCAGATTGGCGATCTTTTCCAGGCTCATCTTGTCCGGCACCACCAGCTTGAGCTTGTAGCCCTTGCGTGCGGCCACCAGGGCCAGGCCCAGGCCGGTATTGCCGGCAGTGGCTTCGATAATGGTGCCGCCGGGGGCCAGCTTGCCCTCGCGCTCGGCAGCTTCGATCATGGTCAGGGCGATACGGTCCTTGATCGAGCCGCCGGGGTTCTGGCTTTCCAGCTTGACGAACAACTCGCAGGGGCCGGTATCAAGCCGGGTGATTTTCAACAGCGGGGTCTGGCCGATCAGGCCGAGCAGCGGGTCAAGCGACATGGTGGTTTCATCCAAAAATAGCGTCGGCGCCACGGATAGCGACGCCGGTGGGGAGAACGTGCGATGCCGGTTGTGGCGGACTCGTCACGTGTTGATCGGGCTATCGTCTGCGGGGCTCACTTTAATCGCGGCTCAGCCGCACTGCAAAGCCTTCGCCGAGATAGTTATCCAGCACTGCTTGCGGCAGGCCGCCCGGCACTGCCAGCACGATGCTGGTAGGCGATAGTTCGAAATGAGCGAGCATGCGGGCAAAGGTGCGGCCATGTGCACCTTTTACATACTCGAACAAGCGCGGGTGAATTGGCAGCACCAGAGGTGCCGGCTGGCCGGCCAGCACAAAATGATTGAGGGTGTGGATCAGCCGGCACAGCCGGTCGAGTTTCAGCAAGCCATCGGCACCGGCGGCCAGGCTGAACAGCTTGCTGCCATCGAGCGCTTCGCCCTCGGGGCCGATGGCGCGCAGGGCAGCATGGGTGAGCAGCGCGCCACCGACATCGCGCTGCTGGAACTGGCTGCGCAATTCGCATTTGAAATAGCGGCCGTACACGCCCTGCTCATCCAGCCCCAGCGGCAGGCCGGCCACCCACTGGGCGGGCAGCTCAGACAAGCGGCTGACCAAACGGCTTCGCTCAATGTGCATGGCTCATTCAGCGATTGGTGTAGATCTGGTCAAACACGCCGCCATCGGCAAAGTGGGTTTTCTGCGCCTTTTGCCAGCCGCCGAATATCTCGTCGATCTTGAACAGTTTCACTTTGCCGAACTGCTTGTCGTACTTGGCATGGATGGCCGGGTCGATCGGGCGGTAGTAATTCTGGGCGGCGATTTCCTGGGCGGCCGGGCTGTACAGGTATTCGAGGTAGGCCTGCGCCGCCTTGCTGGTGCCGTGCTTGGCGGCATTCTTGTCCACGACTGCCACGGTAGGCTCGGCCAGGATGGAGGCGGACGGGGTGACGATATCGTATTTGTCCGGGCCCAGCTCCTTGGTGGCCAGGTAGGCTTCGTTTTCCCAGGCGATCAGCACATCGCCGATACCGCGCTCGGTAAAGCTGATGGTGGAGCCACGGGCGCCGGTGTCGAGCACCTTCACATGCTTGTACAGATTGCTGACAAAGTCGCGTGCCTTGTCCTCATTGCCACCGGGCTGACGCAGCGCCCATCCCCAGGCCGCCAGATAGTTCCAGCGCGCGCCGCCCGAGGTTTTCGGATTCGGTGTCACCACTTCCACGCCCGGCTTGACCAGATCGGCCCAATCGCGGATCTGCTTGGGATTGCCCTTGCGCACCAGGAACACGATGGTGGACTGATACGGCGCGCTATTGTGCTGCAGGCGCTTTTGCCAGTCGGCCGGCAGCAATTTGGCCTTCTCGGCGATCTCGTCCACATCGTAGGCCAGCGCCAGGGTCACCACATCGGCCTCCAAGCCGTCGATCACCGAGCGCGCCTGCTTGCCCGAGCCGCCGTGCGACTGCTTGACCACCACCTCGTCGCCGGTCTTTTGCTTGTAGTACTGGGCAAACGCCTTGTTGTAGTCCTGATAAAGCTCGCGGGTCGGGTCGTAAGACACATTGAGCAGGCTGATGCTGGCAGCGAAGGCGAGGTTAGGTGCCAACAGGGCGAGCGCGATAGTCCGGTGACGGGCCATGATGCATTCCGATTTGAGCAATGGCGCAACTTTAATGCAGTCATGTATTACCAAATGGAATTAAAAGTTAGATTTATATCTCATTTGGTTTTGTTGTGGGCCGTGCACTAGATCGCCTTGCCTTGCAACTGGTGCAGCAAAGCAAGCAGCCGCTACAATCGGCCGGTTTTGCTCAACCGGAAACACCATGCTTGCTTTCTTGCCTGCCCCCTTGCGAGGGCTTGTCTCACTTGTCCTGTTGGCGATCAATGTCGTGCTGCATGCGGCGATCATCGTCAGCGTCGGCCTGATCAAGTTCCTGCTGCCCCTGCCGGCGGTTCGGCGCCTGATCGACCCTTTGATGAACCGCTTTGCCGAAAGCTGGATTGCCTGCAACAACGTGTGGATTGCCCTGGCGGGCCGGGTGAACTGGCGGGTCACGGGGGACGACACCCTGCGTTATGCCGGGTGGTATCTGGTGGAATCGAACCACCAGAGCTGGGTAGATATCTTCGTGCTGCAAAAGGTGCTGAACCGGCGCATCCCTTTCCTGAAGTTTTTTCTCAAGCAGCAGCTGATCTTTGTGCCGGTGATCGGCCTTGCCTGGTGGGCGCTCGATTTTCCGTTCATGCGCCGGCATAGCGAAGCGTATATGAAGAAGAACCCGCACAAGCGCGGTGAGGATCAGGCCACCACCCGACGCGCCTGCCAGAAGTTCAGCCTGGTGCCGACATCGGTGATGAATTTTCTCGAAGGCACCCGTTTCACCGCGGCCAAGCATGCCAAGCAGCAGTCGCCGTTCCAGCATCTGCTCAAGCCCAAGGCTGGCGGCATTGCCCTGGCGATGAATGCGATGGGCGAGCAGTTCCAGTCGCTGCTGGATATCACGATTCATTACCCGCAAGGCGTGCCCAGTTTCTGGGGCTTTTTGTGCGGCAAGCTGCCCGAGGTGGTGGTGCTGATCGACGAAGTGCCGATTCCGCGCGAGCTGACCCAGGGCGACTATTCCGGCGACCCGGTGTTTCGTGCCAAGGTGCAGGATTGGGTGCAGGCGCTGTGGCAGAAAAAGGACGCAACCCTGGCTGCCTTGCATGCCGGGAGCGGCGCCAGGCGGTGATTGCCAGGCGCGAAATATATTGTCTATAAACGGTGCTGGCCCGCTGCCCTGCGGGCATCCCTGACTGATTGGATGACAGCACCGTGCAAGCCCCCGCCCTGCCCGCCGATGAGCCTGCCCGCCTTGCGGCGCTGCGCGAATTCCTGCTGCTCGATACACCGGATGAAGCGGCATTCGATCGCGCCACCCGGCTGGCCCAGGCCCTGTTCGATGTGCCGATTGCCCTGGTGTCGCTGGTGGATGAGAACCGGCAATGGTTCAAGTCCTGCATCGGCCTGCCGGTACGCGAAACCGGCCGCGATATCTCCTTTTGCGGCCATGCGATTTTGGGTGACGCTACGTTTGTCATCGGCAATGCGCTCGATGATGCGCGCTTTGCCGATAATCCGCTGGTGACCGGGCCGCCACATATCCGCTTCTATGCTGGCTTTCCGCTCAAGCACCCCAAGGGCTACAACCTGGGCACCCTGTGCATTATCGATCGTCGGCCGCGCCAGCTGAGTACGGCGCAGATCGGGCTGCTGGAAGATATCGGCCATGTGGTGGAAGAGGCGATGTATACGCGCCAGCTGCACCATAGCCAGCGCCAGTTGCTGGAGGAGCTGGACTACGCGCGGCGCGAGACGCAGCTGGACAAGGTGCTGCGTATCTGGAACCGCAGTGCCATGACCCGCCATGTCGAACTGGAGCTGGAGCACTGCCGGCAAACCGACGGACGCCTTTGCGTGGCCACCTTGCTGCTGAAGCCGTACCAACAGCTGCTCGCACAATACGATGCCGATGAGGTGAATGAATTGCTCGCCAGCCTCGTTGGCATGTTGCGCCGTGGCCTGCCGCAAACAGCGGTACTGGGGCGGCTGGACGACGATGTGCTGGCGGTCTGCTGGAGCGGTCTGGCGGGCGAGGCTGCCGAGCGCCAGGCGGGTCCCTTGTTTCGCCAGCTGTGCGCCGTGTCTTTGCGTTTGCCCAGTCGAAACGAGGCGGCACAAGTCGACCTGACCCTGACGCTGATCAGTCTCGATGCCGCCAGCTATCGCGAGAGCTTTTCATTTGCCGACTTTTTGTCGGCCATCGACGAATGCACGGCCGGCACCCGCAACTTGCCGGCCGGATCGGTGGAGTGCATGCATTTTGTCTAGGCTCTGTTGACATTTGGTCGGCGCGACCGCCGACAAAGCGTCAACAGAGCCCAGGGATGCGCAGAACGAAGCACCCGACGCGCATCGGGGGCGCACCAGGAGCGGGTAGCGCCACGTTGACCGGTGCCTGCCGGCCGGTTTCAGGGCGAGAGAGACGATATGACAGTGCCTGCAGGCAAGCCGGGCCGCTTGCTGATCATCGATGACACCGAGCTGACCTTACGCATGTTGTCTGCGGTAGTGGCTGATCTGGGCGACGTGTTTGTGGCGAAAGATGGCGCCAGCGGCATCGCTGCCGCCCATGCGCACCTGCCGGATGTGATTCTGCTCGATGTGGAAATGCCCGGCATGGATGGCTACGAAGTGTGCCGCAAACTCAAGGCCGATGCGGTGACGGCCGGCATGGCGGTGATTTTCGTCACTGCGCACAGCAGTGCCGAACACGAAATCCATGCGCTCGAAGCCGGGGCGGTCGACTTTATCGGCAAGCCGATCAATGCGCCGGTAGCGCGGGCGCGGGTCAAGACCCATCTGATGTTGCAGCAGCAATCCCAGCTATTGCGTGAGCTGGCCAGCCGCGATGGCTTGACCGGCCTGTGGAACCGCCGCGCTTTCGATGACCTGCTGGCACGCGAGGCGCGCCGCCTGCAGCGAAGCCGCCAGCCCCTTTGCCTGTTGATGGTCGATGTCGATTGCTTCAAAAGCTACAACGATCACTACGGCCATCCTGCCGGCGACGATTGCCTGCGCCTGGTGGCTGCCTCGGTGCAGGCCTGTGCGCGGCGGCCGGCCGATGTGGCGGCGCGTATCGGTGGTGAAGAGTTTGCCGTGCTGCTGCCCGAGGTAGCGCTGGACGATGCCGCCCAGCTGGCCCGGCTGGCGGCCAGCCAGGTGGAGGCGCTGGGCATTCCGCACGACTACAGCGAGGCGGCCAGCCATGTCACCGTCAGCATCGGCGTGGCAGCTCAATGCGACCAGCTCGATGCGCATCAGTTGATGGTCATGGCTGATCGCGCCCTGTATTCGGCCAAGGCAGGCGGCCGTAACCGTATTGTGGTGGCGTGAGGGCGTCACCTGTGCCGGGCGATTCAAGCGTCGCCCGGGCGCGACAGTACCCATTTTATTCTCCGGCCCGCCTGCGGCCGGTCGGCGCCAATCCTATAGTTGGGCCTGCGTTTTCCGATTGCGAGGCGATTGTGCTTGCCAAGGCTGCTCCCGAACTTTCCCGCTTGCTGTCCTCGCCGGTCGTGCTGCTGGTGGACGATCAGCCCGACAATCTGCGCGTGTTGTCCGCCGTCTTGGACGAGGGTTACCAGATCCGCGCGGTGACCAGCGGCGAAGCGGCCTTGCGCGCCGCCAGCCATGCGCCGGCGCCCGATCTGGTGATACTCGATGTGATGATGCCGGTGATGGATGGCTTCGAAACCTATCGGCGCCTGCGCGAGCTGCCGCAGATGGCTGATGTGCCGGTGATCTTTGCCACCGCCCTCAATGACGAAGCGAGCGAAGAAGCCGGCCTGCAGCTGGGGGCTGCCGACTTTATCAGCAAGCCCTTGCGACCCCGCGTGGTCAAGGCGCGGGTCAAGGCGCAGCTGGAAGCCTATATGGCGCGGCGCTGGCAGGCCGACCGTGCCGGTGAATTGCAGCGCGAAGTGCAGCGGCGCCTGCGTGATTTCTACCTGGTGCAGGATGTGGCGCTGCGGGCGCTGGCCAGCCTCGCCGAAACCCGCGATAACGAAACCGGCAACCATATCCTGCGCACCCAGGCTTATGTGGCGGCACTGGGCCGGCAGCTATCGAGCCATCCGCGCTTTGCCGAGGCGCTGGCGGCCGACAGCCTGCGCTTTATCGTCAAGGCTGCGCCCTTGCACGATATCGGCAAGGTCGGCATACCCGACCATATCCTGCTCAAGCCGGGCAAGCTCACAGAAGAGGAATTCGTGGTGATGCGCACCCATGCTGCCTTGGGCGCCGATGCCATCGAGCGCGCCCTGCGCGATGCCGAGCCCGGGCCGGATTGCGATTCGTCACAATCGCTGCATTTCGAATTTCTCGAAGCGGCGCGCGATATCGCCGGCTTTCACCATGAGCGTTGGGACGGTTCGGGCTATCCACAGGGTTTGGCCGGCGATGCGATACCCGCCTCAGCCCGGCTGATGGCCCTGGCTGATGTCTACGATGCGCTGATTTCGCGCCGCGTCTACATAGGAAGCCTATGCGCCCGATAAAGTCGTCGCCTTGATTGTGCAAGGGCGCGGCAGCCATTTCGACCCGGATGTGGTGGATGCCTTCTTGGTATGCCGCCAGGAATTCGAGGAGATCGCCCGTCGCTATGCCGATGATGAGGCCGGCGCATGAAACGGCTGGCCTTGGCAATCCTCCTGAACGGCATGGCGCTGGCGCATCCCTTGTCGCAATCCGATATGGACTGGTGCAAGCTGCATTGCACGACGATCAGAGTAGGAGTGGAACGCGACTATCCGCCCTATAGTTTTGTCGATGAACACGGCCAGCCGTCCGGTCTGTCAGTGCAATTACTCAAGGCAGTGGCGGCCGAAGCCGGGTTGTCACTGCAGTGGATGCCACCGCAGCCATTGCCGGTTTTGCTGCAACAGATCCGCCGGCGCGAAATCGATGTATTGACCATTGCCCGTCCTACGCCGGAGCGGGCGGAGTATCTCGGCTTTACTCGTCCCTATGTGAATGTCCCGGTTGTGGTGGTGGTTCCGCGCATCAGCGAAGCCGATAAGCTGGAAGACCTGTCCGGCAAGCGGGTCGGCATTGGCCGTGGCTATGCGGTGGAAAGCTACGCGCGCCAGCACTATCCAGCAATCGACTGGGTGATCACCGATAGCGATAGCGCCTCGCTGGGCATGCTGGAACGTCGGCAGCTGGATGCAGTGGTCGGCGATACGGCGAGCATGAGCTGGCATTTGCGTGGCCATGTATCGTCTGCGCAGATTCGCTCGCCGATAGGCTACCGCTATCCCTATGCCTTGGCCTGGCGCTCGGACTGGCCCGAGCTGGGCCATCTGCTCGACGATGCGCAACTACGCATCAGTTCCGAGCAAGAGCGCGAAATAGTGCAGTTATGGCTGGGCAATGTACACACCCGGCCCTGGCAGATGCAGCTGCTGCCTGAATTCATCGGTTCAGGCATGGTGCTCGGTGGAATTGCCCTGTTGTTGTGGTCGCGTCGATCAAGCCAGCGTAAAGGCGGGTCGGTATGAGACAGGTGCTGCGCTTTTCTGACCGCCTGCTATTGCCGGTATTCATCGGTTATTTTCTCCTCGCATTCGGCGCCATCTTTATGTCGCGCCAGCCCATTTCCATTGCGGTGTACTGGCCGGCCAATGCCTGGCTGATGGCCTGGCTGTCGCGTAGCGGCACGCGGCGCTGGTGGCCGGCCATCGTGGCGGCGGGCAGCGCCAATCTGCTGGCCAATCTTTTGTACGGCGACCCGATCGGCCTGTCAGCGAGCTTCTTGCCGGGCAATCTTCTGGAAGCCATGCTCGGCGCGGCCCTGTTGCGCCGCTTTCGGCTGCCGGATCGCTTCGATAGCGAGCCACGCGCGATGCTGTTGACCATGCTGGTCGGCGTGCTGATACCCAGTGTCTTGTGCAGCTGTATCGGTGCCGGACTGCTGTTTTCCCATGGCTTCGGGAAGTTAACGGACTTGTATATCCGCTGGTTCGAAGGAACCTTGCTCGGTGCCATGAGCATGCTGCCGCTGGCACTGTGGGCGGCACGATCGGGGATGCGCAAGCTGTGGCAGCAGCTATGCCGCACCGAGTCGCTGGGTGCCTTGCTGCTGCTGGGGGGCCTGACGGTGCTGGCAATTCACGGCCTGCCTCATCCCTTCTCGATGCTGGCCGCCGCCCTGGCCATCGCCGCCCTGTACCTGCCCGCCGTGCTGGTGTTTGTCGCCATGTGGTTGCTGACGGTGATCACCTTCTATGGACTGGTTACCGGCGTCTATGTCGCACCACCGGTTATCAGCGAAGTCGACCAGCTGATCAACTTCCTGCCCCCGCTGTTGATCCTGCTCCCTTGCGCCATGCTGGCCGCCGCGCGCCATGCCAATGAGGCTGAGCAGCGACGCCTGCGCGACGCCTATATCCGGCTGGATACCGTATTCGAGACCATGGGCGAGGGACTGGTGATCCAGACCGCCGACGCGCGCATCATTCTCAGCAATGCCCATGCAGCGAGCATCCTGGGTCTGACTACGGAACAGCTGATGGGCCGCAGCTCCTACGACCCGGAGTGGCAGGCGATACGCGAGGATGGCAGCCCCTTCCCCGGCAACGAACACCCGGCAGTGCGCGTATTGCGCGATGGTCGGCCGATCAGCGGCGAGGTCATGGGGGTGCGCCTGCCTAATGGCCTCACCCGCTGGATCAGGATCAATGCCCGCGCCATGCACGATCAGGAAATGGGCCAGCGCATGGCGGTATGTACCTTTAGCGATATCACCGCCGAGCGCGACAGCGCCAACAGCCTGCGCAATGTGCAGGCACGCTTTACCGGCCTCCTTGAAAATGCGCCCGATGCCATCCTGACCATCAATGCCCAGCAGTTTATCGTCGGTGCCAATCGGGCTGCCTGCATCCTGTTCGATTACGAGCCGCAAGCGCTGATCGGCCAACCGCTGGCGCTATTGCTGCCAGAATCGGCAAGAGACAGGCATGCCGACCAGGTTCGTGGCTTTGCCGCAGAGTCAACCAGTGGGCGGCGCATGGGTGCTGGCCGCACCGTTCACGGTCGTCATCGCAGTGGCGAAAACTTTCCGATGGAAGTGGCGCTTGCCAAGGTGAACCTGGTTGATGGCGACTATTACATGGCAATAGGCCGCGATGTGAGCCAGCGGGTTGCGTACGAAAACTCCTTGCGTGAGCTGAGCCAGGCGGTGTCGCAAAACCCGGCTGGCATTGTCATTGCCGACCTGCACTGCCGCATCGAATACGTCAATCCGGCTTATGAACAGCTGACTGGCTACTCCCAGGAAAAGCTGCTTGGACGCAATTTTGACGTGCTGCAATCGGGCCGCACCAACAGTACGGTCTATCGCGAAATGTGGGCAGCCCTGGAAGCGGGGCAGGTATGGCAGGGAGAGTTGATCGACCGTCGCGCCGATGGCCAGGAGATCGAGCTGTTCCACGTGATCTCGCCGGTGCGCGACCAAGCCGGCAAGGTGGCCAAATACATCGGCGTGGCGCAGGACGTTACCGAGCGCAAGCGGCAGGCACGCGAACTGGACGAATACCGTGCCTCGCTGGAGCGCAAGGTAGATGAGCGCACCGCTGAACTGAGCCTTGCCAAGCAGGCGGCGGAAGAGGCGGCGCGCGCCAAGGGGGCATTTCTGGCCAATATGAGCCATGAAATCCGCACCCCGCTCAATGGCGTGCTCGGCTTCACCTATTTGCTGCGCAAGGAGTCGCCCAGCCCGCGCCAGCTCGAGCATATCGAACGCATCGATTATGCGGCCAACCATCTGCTCGGCGTGATCAACGATATTCTCGATTTTTCCAAGCTCGAAGCCGGTCGCATTGAATTTTGCAGCGAGGTGCTGGCCCTGCGGGGCGTGCTCGATTACGCGCGCGATCTGGCCACGACCCGGCTGGCCGGCAAGCCGGTGTCGGTGTCGGTCAGCATCGATCCCGCCCTGCCGGAACAGATACTGGGCGATGCTTTGCGGCTCAACCAGATTCTGGGCAACTATGTCAGCAATGCCACCAAGTTCACCGAGCGTGGCAGCATTCGTCTGTGCGCCCTTGCGGCGCATGCTGGCGGCGAGCCGTCGATCCGCTTTGAAGTGCATGATAGCGGCATCGGCATCAGCGCCGAGCAGCAGGCTAATCTGTTTACCCCGTTTACCCAGGCCGATGCCTCCACTACGCGCCGCTATGGCGGAACCGGCCTCGGTCTGGCGCTATCGCGCAATCTGGCGCAGGCCATGGGCGGCGAGGTGGGCGTGGATAGTCAGGCGGGGCAGGGCAGTTGCTTCTGGCTGCGCTTGCCACTGCGCTTGCCATCGGCCGAGCAACTGGGCGCCGCCAGTCCGACGCCGGCTGCTGACGCGGCCAACCAGCGCCTGCATGGCCATGTGCTGGTAGCCGAAGATAATCCGATGAACCAGGCGCTGATGGAGATCCTGCTGCCCGAGCTGGGTCTGAGCTGCACCATTGTCGGCGATGGGCAAGAGGCAGTGGAGGCCTGTCAGCGCGAAACCTTCGATCTGGTGCTGATGGATATGCAGATGCCCAGGCTGGACGGCCTGGCCGCCTGCCGGCAACTGCGCCAGTTGCCGCAGTTTGCCAAGCTGCCCATCATTGCCATGACCGCCAATGCCTTTGTCGAAGACCAGCGCGCCTGCCTTGAAGCGGGCATGAATGATTTCCTCGGCAAGCCGGTGCAACCGCAATTGCTACGCAGCACTCTCGCCAAGTACCTGCCGTATGCGGCGGAAGCTGCGCCAGACGCGCCGGGCGAGCCGATCTCGCAGGCTGCGCCGGCGTTGGGGCCGCTGGCCGCACGCATTGAGGCTGGTGCTGTGCTCGACCTCGATACCGCGCTGAAGCTGGCTGGTGGCGATTGCCAGCTTCTGGAGCGCATGCTGCAGATGTTTATCGACCACCATGCCGCCTTGCCCGGGCAGCTGCGCGCCAGCCTTGCCGCCGGCGATAGGGACGCGGCTGGCCGCCTCGCCCATACGCTCAAGGGAGCGGCGCTATCGCTCGGGGCGGGCCGGTTGACCCAGGCTGCGGCGGCGCTGGAGCAGGCGCTTCCACTTGATGTCAGCGCCGCCCGGCTTGATGAATTGCAGGCGGCGGTGACCGAGATCGTGGCGCTTTTGCAGCCAGCCAGTCGCCCGCTTGA
>NZ_JAYRLZ010000036.1:0-6208 GCF_041904975.1 Chitinimonas sp.
CTGGCCATACCAGCACATCATCGCTGTCGGCATTGCTGGCCTGGCCGTGGCGGCCTGCGTAATAGTGAATACCCGCCCAGGCCGACACCTGCTGGTAGTCGGTGCCGAAGTCATCGCGGCAGCCGTAATTGACCCACCAATGCAGGCTGGGAGCGGAATAGCCTTCGCGCTTGAGCCAGTCCGCCATGCTGATGCGATCCAGCGCCGCATCGACCGGTCCGCCGCGCTGGCTCGGAATATTGAAGGCGAGGCCGCCACCCGCAGCGGTTTGCGCCTTGAATTGCGCCATCTGCGCAATAAAGCGCTGCTGCTGGCGTCGCGCCTCGGGCGGCACACCGAATTGCGGCAACAGGCCTTCTTGCCAGGCGCCGTTGATAAACAGGCGCTCTTGCGGGGCAAATACCAGATAGCGCTCGTCGTATTCGGGCCGCAGCGCTTGCGGGTCGCCACGCAACACGCCGAACTCGGCCAGCATCTGGCGCAATTCCAGCGCATCCGGCCCTGGCAGCGGCAGGTAGTGCGCTCCCCAGGGATAGCGCGACACCGTGTTTTCGCCACCGCGCGCATTGCCGCCGGCCTCACGCTCCATTTCCAGCAGGGCGAAATCGCTGAAACCATGTCGGCGCAACCACCAGCCGCAAGCCAGGCCGGCCATCCCGCCGCCGACAATCAGGGCATCGACCTTGCGCACTTCAACCGCGGCCGCAAACGGCTTGCGATCGCGCAGTTGATGGCCAAGCGCATGGGAGGGACCGAGCAATTCGCCCGGCGGCAGCGGCGCAGCGCTTTTACGGCTACAGCCGATCAGGGAGAGCGAGCCGGCCGCCAGAAAATCGCGGCGCTTCATTGTCGGTGAGGCCGCGCGGCGGCGGGCAAGGCATATATGAGATGGTCAACCATTCCGCCAGTTTACCTGCGCACCGGCCGCGCGCCGAATGCGCTCAGTAGCGTTCGATACAATCGACTACCCGCGCTGGCGGCTCGTACTCGGCCGGCCAGTAATCGGTGATATGGCTGATCAGGCCGTCGCGGAAGCGGAAAAAGCTGATGGCTTCGCAGGCGCCCTGTTCGTCGGTATAGGCGATCCTGCTCACCGCCTGTGTCGCGTCGGCCACGATATCGCGAAGCTCGGCATGCCAGTTGAACGGCCAGCTGCGATTGAATTCGACATAGTGATCACGGCCACGAATGCGCTCGCGTGTCTGCGGCACTTCGTACACCACATCGGGGTGCAGCAAGGCAGAAAAAGCTGCCCAATCACGCTGGATGGCGGTTTGCCAGTAAGCACCAACTGCTTGTTGAAAATCGGCTTGCATCAAAGGTTCTCCAAAAATTCGCCGCCTGGGTCAGGCAGGGCTGCATTATCGTGGAGAACCATCGTTCACCGGACTGGGTTGGCTGGATAGGACGTTTGAGTGTTGCGTGCTTGCATCACTCTACAGCAGGCAGAACGACAGCCTGGCGACCAGTGCGCCGATGGCGGCCCCGGCCAGCACATCGCTGGGGTAGTGCAGTCCGAGTACCGGGCGCGAGGCGGCCACCAGCACGGTGAACGGAATCAGCAAAGGCGCCAGGAAAGGGAAGTAGGACAGAGCCACCACGCTGAAACCGACGGCATGCAAGGTGTGGCCAGAGGGAAAGCTGTATTCATCGAGCACATCGCAGCCACGAATGATGGCCGGCGAGCGCATGAAGGGGCGCGGCCGCGAGGTAGCCCGCTTCAGCCATTTGTACAGAGCCAGATCAACCAGTCCGACCAGCGCCATATGCAGTACACCCGGTGCCGCCTGGCGGCCAAACACCAGTAGCAGCACCGCCATCAGCACATACCAGAAGCGTCCGTTGCCAAGCTTGCTGATTGCCGCAAAAAAGCCCCGTGCCAGATGGCTGCGACTGGCGCGGTTGAGGCTCAGGGTGCAGCGCTGATCCAGTGCAATCCAGCTGTCGCGGTGCATGGGCATGGTTGGCTCGCTCAGGTGGGTGAAGGCAGCAAGGGGCCGCCGCTCTGGTGTTCGGCACGCGCCAAGGCGGCGTGGGCCACTTCTTCAAAGCGGGCGACGATGGCCTCCCAGCCATGCTGCTCGGCATGTACGCGCGCCGCGCTGCCTAGCTCGCGCATCACGGTGGGATAGCTGGCGGCGTAACGGGCCTGCGCCAGAAAATCCTCCGGCTGATCGAAAACCGCGACCAGGCCGTTCTGCAGATGGCGGATATGCTGGCGTGCCGCCGCATAGCCATAGGCCACCACACCAAGGCCGGACGCCATCGCTTCCAGCGTGACATTGCCGTAGGTCTCGGTGGTGCTGGGGAACAGGAATACGTCGGCCGAGGCATAGTGGCTGGCCAAGGCTTCGCCGCGCTGCATGCCGGCAAACACCTGGCCCGGATTGGCGGCCTGCAGGGCGGCGCGCTCCGGGCCATCGCCCACCCAGACCAGCTTGCTGTCGGGGCGGATCTGCTGCATGGCGCGAAACGCGCGCGCTACCAGCGGCAGATTCTTTTCCGCCGCCATGCGGCCGACATGAGCCACCACCTGGGTAGCCGGGCTGGCGCCCCACTGTGCGCGCAAATCGTCTAAGCGGCGCTGCGGGCTGAATAGCTGGGTATCGACCCCACGTGCCACCACTTCCAGATGGGCGAAATCCTCGCTGGCGAGGCCGTCGCGCACATCTTCGCTCGGCACCAGGGTGGCGAGCGTCTGGCGATGAAAGCGGCGCAGATAGCCGCGCACCGGCCGTGCCAGCCAGGCCATGCCGTAGTGCTGGCTGTAGTGGTGGAAATTGGTATGGAATTCAGAGATGGCCGGAATGCCCAGCGCGCGGGCAGTACGCAGGGCCGACCAGCCCAGCGGGCCTTCGGTCACCGCCACCACCAGATCGGGCCGGGCCTCGCGCCAGCGCTGCTTCAGCGCGCTGCCGGCCGGCAGGCCGAAGCGCAGCTCCGGGTAGCGCGGCAGGGCCAGGCCCTTTACCAGCAGTTCCTGCGGATTGGGCGCGGCCCCATCCTGCAACTGCCTGGGGCGGACCAGATCCACCCGGTGCCCGCGGCGGCGCAGGCCATCGACCATGCGCCCCACGGTCATGGCCACGCCATTGACTTCAGGCGGGAAGGTTTCCGTCACAAACGCCAGATGGAGGGGGGCAGATGTCGTCATGAGCCAGCAGCGTGCAACCGGCCCATGTCGCTTGCGTGACGCGCAAGTGAAAGTTTAATGACCGCCGCTGCTGGCGCCGCCTGCCTGTCCAGAACCCGCCTGAGCTGGCTCGGCAGGTGCAATGAAAAAGCGCTTCGGTGCTGCAAAAAAACGACGCAGCAACTTGCCGAGCAAGGCCCGGCTCTGGCCAAAACTGGTGCGCCGCGAATGCAGGGCAACGAACAAGGCCAGGCTGAAACTGACCGCCAGATTGGTCAGGCCGATCAGGGCAATGCCGGCAATCGACAGCAGCCAGGTTTGCCAGGACAGCGCAAAGTCCAGCGCCACGGCAGCGTAGGCCAAGTTGGCAGACGAAAAGGTGATATGGCGGATATCGATCGGCAGGCCGAGCAAAAAGCCGATGGTGCCGATGGAACCGAGCATGATGCCGAAGAAGAAATTGCCGGCCAGCGCCCCCAGATTGTTTTCCACATAGCCACAAAAGCGCAGCCAGCGCGCTTCGCCAAACAGTCGCCTTGGCGCATGCAACTGGCGTAGCCGGGCCGGGATGCGGTTATACACCGCCAGATTGTCGTAGTAGCCGGTGATCAAACCGGCCAGGAACAGGCAGACGCCGGCGATGGCCGCATGCGGTAGCGCCAGGCTGTGCAGCGGGTCGAGGTCATGCAGCAGATGCTGGGCTTTGTCGGCGCTGACCCAGCTTTGCCCGAAGCCGTAGCGCACCGTCAGCGCGATTGCCAGCGAGGTGGGGATCGCCACCAGCACATTGCCGAGAATGGCGACAAACTGGGTACGCAGCACCGCCTCGATCAGCTCGGCCAGGCCATCCAGCGCATCGCCCTCGCCATGGCGTTCCATGCTGGCGGCAATGCGGGCGGCGGTCATCGCCGGTTGCTTGGTGGCAATGGTGAAATGCAGCACATGCACCAGCATGAAACCCAGCGAATAATTCATGCTGAAGGCAAAGGCCTCGATCAGCGGCGCCAGCTTCAGGCGCGCCAGCAGGATCTTGATGATGGCCATAAAGCCGACCACCAGACCGGCCCCCATCGCCGAGCGCCCCATCTGGCGCCATTCTTCGCGATTGCTGGCGATATAGTGCTCGCCGGTTCTGCCGGCATGCTCGGTAATTTGCAGGGCCAACAAATCAGTATTGGTGGCAAACAGGTCGCGCACGCTGGTGCGGCGGTTTTCCGCTTCCACCAGGGATGTAAGCAGGGCAAGGGTCTTGGGACGGGCGATGTCGGCAGACGGTGCGGCGATCAAGTCGAGCAGCAAGCGCAAGCGGTCAATATGTTGTCGCAGGCGTACCAGCAGATAGGTCAGGCTGATGCTGACCCCTTCACGGCGGGCGGTGCGGCGCAGGCGCTCGACGATCTGCTCGCACTGGTCGAGCAGCACCCGCACCTGTTTATCGTCCTGTGCCGGATGGGCAGGGTCGAACAGCAGCGCCTTGGCGTCTTCCAGATACTCGCGCAGCGCCACATTCTGGGTCAGGAACGGTGACTCGAACTGCTCGATGGCCGGGTGATTGCGCACCAGCTCCGGTTCAAGGCCGATGGCCGAGATGCGGTAGGACAGCACTTGCGCGGCTTCAATCAGCTCCAGCCGGCCATGGCGCAGCGGCGGCACAAGGGCCTCGCCTGCGGGCAGGATGATTTCCCACAGCGCTAGCCACACTGCCTCGGGCACCGCTGCCACCCAGCGATGATCGTCCGGCTGATTGAAGGCCCGATTGAGCACATCGCGCAGGTACTCGTCGCGATACTCCGCCGGCAGCAGCTTGGCGCCCAGCCGGTTGCGCAGCGCGCTCCACAGGCCCTCATTGGACAGGATGCCGCTGTCGGCAAACAAACCGGCCAGCCGACGTGCTTCCAGCATGGCGCGCAGATAGTCACGCAAGGCCAGCCGGTAGTCGCTGCGTTGGCCGAGCAGGAAGGACAGCGCGCGCAGCGCCTGGATTGCCGATTCCACATCGTCGGCACGCGCCGGACGGATCAAGCCGACCAGCTGCACCAGGGCATCGCTGCCGGCGTCGCCGGGGCGGGCAAGAAGCTGCTCGAACAGTTGTTCAAAATTGGAGGGTGTCATGGGCGGGGATAATGAGCCTGGTTATAAAGACTTGTCAGCCGGGCAGCGGGAAAGTTCGCGGGTGAGGGCTGCGGCTTGCCTGTGCCGCTGCGGATGAAAACCGGCAATGCGTGCAGGGAGCAGGTGCCGGCTACGTGCATACCAGCTGTCTATTGCTGGCTGATCCGCTGCAGGCCTAGTACAAAGCAAACGCCGTCTTCGGTATTGCTGGCGACGATGGTGCCGCCCATTTTGGCCATATAGGTCCGGGCGACAAACAGGCCCTGGCCGCGGTTGCCGTTCGCTGCCGAATCCGGCTGGTCGGAAATACCGTATTCGAAAATCGCTTCCAGCCTGTCCTCGGCAATGGCCGGGCCCTGGTTGTGGATGGCGATGCTGGCGGCGGTGTCGCTGGCGCTCAGGGTAATGGTGATGGGAGAGCCGGCCGGGCGGTAGCGATCGGCGTTTTTCAGTACATGGGTGATCACGTCTTCCAGCGAATAGGGGTCGGCCCGCACCCATAGCGCTTCGCCGCTCGCGTCATAGCCCACATCGATGATCGCAGCGCTCGGTGCGTTCTCTGCCACGCTTTGCAAAAACGCGTCCAGATCCAGCGGTGCCAGCTGCAAGGTGGTGGTTTCAAATGCCTCGCTGGGTGAAGCGCTACCGTACAACACTCGCACCGCCTGCTGCATGCGCTTGATATAGCGGGTGCTGTCGTCGGCACCATGCAGGGCCAGCAAGGATTGCAGCGGCGACATGATTTCATGGCCCACCGCGTGCCAGCGGTCTTTTTCCTGGGCGGCGCGAATCTGCTCGCGTTCGGCGTCTTCGCGCACTCTTTGCATCAGGTCGGCGAGGCAGGCCGCCAGAATGCCCAGCTCATCGGCACCACGCAGATCGGCGAGATTGAGCTGCGGCGGCTCCCCGACGCCCTTTACCGACTTCGATACCACGCTGGCGCGGCGGGTGAGGATGGCGATA
>NZ_JAYRLZ010000036.1:6218-23031 GCF_041904975.1 Chitinimonas sp.
TGCCGGCCTCGATCACCAGCCAGGCAATAAAGATTGCCAGCAACATGGCGCCGACAAACCACGATACACGGGTAGCTACCGCGGCCAGCCGCCGATTCACCCCGCGCACATCGCCGGTCAGGGTGAATTCATAGCGGCCCAGTGCGGTAGCAATCTGCTGGCTGTGCACGATGGGCTGGTCAAAACCGTCTACCACCAGCCGGCGCACAATCGCCTGCACCCAGCGCCAGGCCGGGTCCTCGCCATCGCTATTGCCGACGATACGGATCAATTCCGCCGCGCCGCCCAGCTTGCGTATGCTCAGGGTTTCGCCGGGCAGTAGCAGGGGGCGCAGATCAGCCAGGGAAAACGGCGGTACCGCGCCAGCGCGTCCGGAATCGAGCAGGGCCGGGCCATCGCCGGGCGCCAGCATCTGCACCGCCACTTCGATGCGATCCAGATCAGCCGGCGGCCAGACCGGTGAGGCGCCCGAAAGCAGATCATCATGCAAGGCGGTGATCGGCAAACGCACCGAGAAAAAACTGCGGTGTTGACATGGTTCGCGTACCGCTGGCTTGCCGGCGTCGCTCAACACACAGTGGCGGTCCTGCCATAGCCAGCCACGGAAATCGCGCACCGGTCGGCTTTTGCTGTAGTCCTCGCCGCGCTCGACAAAGCCGGTCAGCCGGCCATGGCGCTCGTCGCCATCATCAAGCGTTTCAAATGGCGCCAGCCAGCGGTATTGCTGGCCGCGCAGGCTGACCGCCACCCGCAGCCGATGCGCGCCGTCCAGCCGCGCTTCACCGCGCGGATGGGCCAGCAGTTTTTCGCTGTGAAAACGCCCCACCACATAGATAAAACCACCAGCCCAAGGGTTGTTGCCCACCGCCACGCACAGCGCGCCATCTTCGCCGTACTGCACCTGGCAGCCGGCCATTTCCACCGCCTGCTGCGCCTTGTTCTGGTCATCAAAGTCGATGGCAGCAAACGGCAGCAGTAGCGGGTGCAGGGCAGCACCGCCGGTCGAGCTGGCACCGGGGTTGAGCAAGGCCAGCTGCCCGGCCGGGTGGCGCAGTTTGCCGGCAATCTGCTCGGCAGTTTTGTCGACGCCGTCGCGGTAGCTGCGATAGCTGAGTGCCTTTTCCTCGCGTAGCAGATACAGCGCCAGCAACACAGTGGCGCAGGCCAGCAGCAGGAAAGCCAGGCGAAACAGCACCCGCAGGCGGAAGGACAGCAGCCAGGTCAGCATTGAACTCAGGCCGTCCAGCGAAAGCCGCGCATCGGGATATTCTCGATGCCGTCAAAGCCTTCGTCGATCTCCTTGAACGCTTCGCGGATGGTGGAAACATGCTTGCGGACATTGTCGCGATTGCGGCCGCTCTTCACTACCTGGAACAGCTGGTCGTACGACACCACCTGGCCGCGGTGCTCATACAGGGTGATCAGGATGCGCTGGGCGGTCAGCGGCAGATTGATGCGCTGGCCGCGCCATAGCGGTGTGCTCTGCCGCAGCGGGTCGATGGTCAGTTCCTGACTGGGCGCGGCGGCCGGTGCCGCTTCGGTTTTCGGTTTGGCCGCCCGCAGCATCGCCAGAAAGGTATCGATGAACTCGCTCTCTTCGAAGGTGGACTTTTGCAGGTAATCCCAGGCATCCAGCGCCTTCATGATGCTGCGGTAAATCGCTGCCGGCATCGCCGACACCACCAGCACCGGCGTGCCATGGCGTTTATTGATGGCATTGATGATCGCTACCCCGGCATGGCGCTCGCGGCCTAATTCAATGTCCAGCACCACCAGGTCGTAGCGCTCGCGCTCGATGGCCGCTTCGGCGTCATCGCGATTGAACCACTGCACTACCTCGATGCCGGGCTTGGCGGCTTCAATCCAGCCCTTGAGCTGATTGCTGGTGGGCGGGTCATCTTCGATTACGGCGACTTTATGCATGGCGCGCTCCCGGCGCTGGCTTGGAGATTCGATTCGCGTTTACAGAACCAGACTGACGCTCTACTCGCGGGCAAAGCCATTATCGCCGCGCCGCCCATGCACCGGTGTGAGTTTTTCTTCCGCAAGACGCGCCAGTCCTTCCGACTGCCGGATGAATGTCGCCCCGCCGCGCCTTTGAACCTTCCCTGCCCTGCGGCGCACGATGCATTCCACCGCAGCACCGCATGCAAGGCTGATTCGCACGGTGCTGCCAACCTGGCCGATGAATGGGGAGAAGATCATGTCCGAAGCAGTAAAGGTGATTGTGCAGGCAGTACGCGATTCGTTTAACCGGGTGGGTAGTGTGATGGCCGATAACGCGGTGGTGCTGCGCCGCAATGGCCGTCGCTTGATCGTGGTCGGTTTGCTGGGTGCCAGCGGCTGGGCCATTGCCACCCACCTGCCGTTCCAGAATGTGGGCCGAGGTGAGGCCGGTGTGCGGGTCAACCAGCTGACCGGCGCAGTCAGCGAATTTCGCGAAGGCAGCGTGCTGGTGCTGCCCGGCCTGCACCAGCTGCGCCGCTACTCGCTGCGCGATCAACTCTACCGCCCCACCCAGAGCAGCCGCGCCAATGGCGATGCGCCGTTCCAGTCTATCGAGGGACTGTCGCTTGGCGTCGACCTGACCATACGCTACGCGCTGGACCCAAGCCGCATCGCCGCCACCTCGAAAAACCTGCCGGACAATATCGGCGGCGAGGTGGTGGAGCCAGCGGTACAAGGGGTGATGTACAAGACCTTCACCCGCTACACGGTCAAGGAAATCTTCTCCACCAAGCGGGGTGAGATCCAGCAAAGCATCGAGACGGAACTCAAACCCAGACTGGCCGCCGACGGCATCCTGCTGCGCGGCGTATTGATCGGCAAGGTGGACCTGCCGGCCGACTACCGCAATGGCATGGACCGGCTGCTGGCCGAGGAGCTGGAAACCGAGAAGATGCGCTTCACCCTGGAATTGAAGGAAAAACGGGTCAAGCAGAACGAGCTGGAAGCTGAGGCAGAAAAGGTGCGCAAGGAAAAAGCCGCCGAAGCGGCCGGCAATGAGCAGATCATCGCCGCCAAGGCGCAGGAAGAGGCCATGAAGCATGTGCTGCCATTCAAGCAAAAGCAGATCGAGCAGCGCTCGCTGGAAGCCGAAGCCGAAAAGCAGGCTCGCATCAAGACGGCAGAAGCTACCGCCCAGGCCCGTACCATCGAAGCAGTCGGCGAGGCCGATTCACGCCGCAAGCTGGCCGATGCGGAAATCTACCGCATGGAAAAACTCGGCAAGACCACCAGCGAGCAAATGGCACGCGACGGCGCCCTGATCAGCAAGCATCCGCTGCTGATCCAGAAAACCCTGGCCGACAAGCTCTCGGACAAGATCCAGGTGATCATCGCCCCGCCGCCGGCTGATGGTGGGTTTATCGGCTCCACCTTGCTGGGCGCGTCAGCCCAGAAAGTGCCGGCAGCGCAGGCGCCGACGGAGCCAGAGGCCGGCGACGCGAACACTGAGAGTAAGCAATGAGTGTGATCGCCCAAGAAAAGAAGGCTGATGTTTCAGCCCATCCCGTCCAACGCCACACCGGAAACTGATCATGCTGCTCACCGCCCTCGCCAGCCTTGCCATCGTTACTCAGGATCAAGCCGCCCTGCGTGCCGCGCCGCGCGACAGCGCCCAACAGCAGGCCGTGCTCTACCAAGGGGATATGCTGGAAATACGCGGCGAAAAGATGGACTACCTGCAGGTGTACGACCATAGACGCGAGCGGGCCGGCTATATCCGCGCCAGCCAGGTACGTACCACCAGCACCAAGCCGGAAGAAGCGCCAGAGTTATTGTCGGTAGTCCGCTTTCTGCGCGACACCCCTGGCGCCGAGGCTCTCGGTATTGGCTACACCGCTGCCTACTTCCGGGCGGTTGCACCTGGCGCAGTCAATGTCGAGGCGTTCGATGCGCTGGGCACCATGTCGGAGCGGCTGGCGCGCCGCGCTTCGCAAAAGCTGGCCAAGGGCAACGATGCGCTGATCTCCGCCCATCTGGAGCTGGCAGCCAGCTACGGGGTGACCATGGAAAGCATCGAGCGCGATGGCCGGGTGCAGCTGTGTTACAAGGGCGAGGCCTATCGCCATGTGCTGGCACTGCCGGCCAGCGAGGAGCAACGCGCCCGTGCCGCACTGGCGCTGACCCGACCCGAATGCATGGCGAGCAGCCTGCGGCCGACCGAGCGCCATGCCATCAACAACTGGCGCGCCGAGGTGTTGGACAAGGTCAAGCTGGAAAACCTGCCCGACTACCTGAAAAACCGCCTGCATATGCGCCGCGCCGGCGTGTGGGCTACCCTGGCTTTTGACCGTAGCCGCCGCAACGAAAACCCGCTGGCAGCCGGCGACCGAGCCCTGCAGGAGTTGGCCGCCGTCAGTAAAAGTGATTTGCCCGACGAGGATCTGGCCAGCTACAACGATGCCGCCCTGCGAATCGGCGCCTCGCGCTGGGCGGCCGAGCCAGAACTGAGCACCCCCAACAAGGGGCTGGCGATCGTAACCAGCGCCGGTGAACCCGGCCAGACTTGCGTGCTGCTGGTGGATGGCAAGCACGATGCGAAATCGCCACTTCTGAAGCAGTGCACCTATGGCACGGTATGGACCGCCAGCCAGCGCCCCAGTCCACAGGGCAATGCCCTGGCGCTCGCCGTACAGCCACTCGACAGCTGGCGCGAACAGTGGGTGTTCCATCAGGGTGCCGATGGCTGGCAAGTCGATGTGCTGCCCCCCGCCATTGACGCGGTCGACGTCGGCTATAGCGAATTTGCCGGCTGGGTGCCGGGCGGCAAACAAATGCTGCTGAGCCGCGAAGCACGCGTCGATGGCCGCCTCAAACGCAGCTTCGAGCTGGTGAATCTCGACACCCTGGTCAGCGAGAAAAAGGCCGACAAACCCGAGTCGATTAGCCTGTTCTACCGCTGGCAAGACCCGGCCTGGAAGCGGATGACGGTGAGTTTGCGTTGAACAGCTTTTGGACCGTCTCCGGTCTGACCTCGGCAGCTTTTTGCTATCGGCGTCTCAGTTCAAATCCAGGATTACCCTTCAACCACTCCGGGCTGTTTTGCGGAAATTGATGCCCCGGCATTGAACCGGGGCTTGCGATCTTATTTCGACTGACCAAATACCTCTGTTTCATAATGCTTGGCGTATTCATTCTCAATAGTCGGAATGATCTTTTCTACGGTGAAGTAGTGGCTCCAGAATTCAGTTTCGCGAAGCTCGTTAACCAAGCCGTTATAATGTTCAAGACTGGTTACGGTCCAGACCATGACATCGGTGCAGTCCGCCGTAAATGCTTCCGCATCATAGAATCCCATTTTCGCGCCAGGATAGCGGGCGAGGATGGGGTTCAGCACTCTCCGCCCCCAGGCAAAGCGGCCATTGTCACCATGCGGCGGCAGGGCAAGCCATTCGCGAGTGGTTTTTATCAACCAGAAAATTGTCAGCGGGTTGGTTGCAAGGTCGTATTTTGAGCTGGATTCAGACATTTTTAATTCCATTAATGTTTCGGTGGCGTGGGCAAAGATCATATGCGTGGTGGCACATTCGTCTTTATTGTTGGCCAGGCGTCATGATGCGAGTTGGATGGCTGTTCGAAAAAGCCAGCCAATTTTCGTGGTGTACTTACTTGTAATAGTCAAGCAGATTCAGGTCCTCCAAAAGGCTTGGCCCCTGCGGCGTCCACGCTAGCTTTTCACGTGTTCGCGTACTCGACGCAGACATGTCCGACTTGGCAAAATGGGCAAACCATTCGAAGAAGATTGACTCTCGTGATTCGACAGGCAGATTGAGCTGATGCCCGATACGCTCGGCAATCGCCTTGAATGGCACTGCCTCATCGGCGACCGCGTGATAAACCGATTCGGTCACACCTTGTTCCAAGGCCAGGCGAAAGACGCGTGCAGCATCCTGTCGGCTCACCCCGGCCCAGCAGTTCTGACCGTCGCCAATATAAGCCGACACGCCTTTTTGCTTTGCGATACGAATGAGTATGGGCACAAAGCCATGATCGCCCGCGCCGTGAACCGATGGCGCCAAGCGCACCGTTGCTGCGTGCACGCCGCGCTCTGCCCACTCGCGCGCAGTAGCCTCGGACTTGCGCGGCGAAGCCGGATTCGGCATATCGGTTTCACTGGCCGCCTTGGGCAGACCAAGCAGGCCGGAAGTAACGAGCAGGGGCCGGCCCGATCCTTCCAGCGCGCTGCCCAAGGCATTGATGACCTGGCAGTCTTGCGCGCAATTCTCGGCAATTCGGGAATAGTCTCGTCCCCAAGCGGTATGAATGACCGCATCGGCCGACGCTGCGGCCACGCGCAAGCTATCCAGATCATCAAGCGAGGAGGCGATGGCCTTCATACCCCTGCTGATCAAGTGTGCAGCCTTGCTGCTATCGCGTACCAAGCCTGTCACCGCGTGACCTGCAGCCAGTAAATCCGCGACGACCGCTGAGCCCACCCAGCCGGTGGCTCCAGTTATGAATACATGCATGGAATTTTCCTTTTGTATAAGCCTGTTACGGCGCCAGCCGTTTCATACAAGGCAATGGCCGTTGATTTGCGGCGCCGGAATGTATTTGCTGCTGTTTGCCAATCAAGCGAGGCGAATCGACAGTTCAACATCGTCAGCAAACGGGACTGACAAATAGCCGCCATGGGGATGGCGCACGCGCGCCAGATATTCAGGGCTGAAATCGGCATTGTCGGCAATGATGATTGCTCCAGGTCTCAGGCGACTTTCCAGCAGGTCCAAGACCTCGTTGTAAAGTGCCTTGGCGCCATCAAGCAGCACCAGATCGATGGACTCGGGCAAGTCGGAGGCAAGCGTAGTGAGCGCGTCACCTTCGCGGACCTCCACCAACTTTTCCACGCTACCTTCAGCGAGATGGGCTCGCGCCTGGTTGACTTTTGAAGGTTCAAACTCGGTGGTGATCAGGCGGCCGCCGCCGTTGTCACGCAAGGCTGCCGCCAGGTGCAGGGTCGAGAGGCCAAACGATGTACCAAACTCGACAATTGCGGTCGCGCGGATACTGCGTGCCAGCATGTATAGCAGCGTGCCGGTTTCGCGCGAGACTGGCAGCCATGCCCCCTTCAACAGCTGATAGAGACTCAGGTATTCGGTTTTACTGTGAAGCAAACGCTCGCGCTCCTCGCTCGTGAGTGTTCCGAAGTCAGGGCTGGCGGCCTGGTCGGCTTGTTGGAACAGGCGATCAAGCAGCGCAGAAAACTGCGCATCATGAATGGTGGTGGTCATGGGTTTGTCCGGTTTGGGTTGAGCGCCATGTGGCACATGGTTAGAATGCGATTAATTCGTCGCATTTGCATAATACGACGAATTATTCGCATTTAATATTCGCATTGCTGAAGGAGGCGAAGCGCACCGATGACCAACCGCCGAAACCCCCAGGTCGCCACACGCAAGCAGCCTAAACAGGCCCGTTCAACAGAGCTGGTTGCCACAATCCTGGAAGCAGCTATTCAGGTTTTAAGCAGGGAAGGAGCGCAAAGATTCACGACGGCACGCGTCGCAGAGAAGGCGGGGGTGAGCGTCGGATCGGTGTATCAGTACTTCCCGAACAAGGCCGCGATCTTGTTTCGGCTACAGAGTGATGAATGGCAGCGCACCACCGAGATGCTGCTGGGCATCTTGCAAGACGCCGGCAGGCCGCCACTGGAGCGATTGCGTAGCCTGGTACATGCATTCATCCGTTCGGAATGCGATGAGGCAGAAATGCGTACCGCGCTAAACGATGCCGCACCGCTCTACCGAGATGCGCCGGAATCACATGAGGCGCGGGAGGCCTTTGAGGGAATATTCCAGGCTTTCATGCAGGAGACTTTGCCGAATGCATCGGAGCAAGTTCG
Organism: Chitinimonas sp.; assembly: GCF_041904975.1. Classification (NCBI taxonomy): domain Bacteria; kingdom Pseudomonadati; phylum Pseudomonadota; class Betaproteobacteria; order Neisseriales; family Chitinibacteraceae; genus Chitinimonas; species Chitinimonas sp. The sequence continues at coordinate 14,065 of NZ_JAYRLZ010000036.1, forward strand.
TACTACTGCAGGCAATATGATCACCATGACGTTCAGCAGTGCAGGCAAGGCGTTTGCCCAGTCGCCTCGTACTTCCGAAGAAATTTCCGCTTGCGCTGATGCGATGGCTGATATGTTCAGCGCCTATTTGAGTGAACTCGTACGTAATTGAACGGCCAACTAAGCTGGTGTTATCCGAAAGCAAACAGATACCGAGAGGCCGCGAAGCCCGCGTCAATGGCCATCTCAAACGCAGCTTCGAGCTGGTGAATCTCGACACCCTGGTCAGCGAGAAAAAGGCCGACAAACCCGAGTCGATTAGCCTGTTCTACCGCTGGCAAGACCCGGCCTGGAAGCGGATGACGGTGAGTTTGCGTTGAGCTGGCCGGCAAAGTTGGAACGCACTACGCGGCGATCCACGTGAAACAGGAGAGCGGATAGCGGTCGGGCAGTAGCTTGCAGGGAGTGATGTCGGTATCTACAACACAGTCTATGTCTGCGGCCAAGCTGCCGAGGCGGCAATAGTTCATCGAATCGCCGTTGCGACGAAACAGGAACCTGACACTGCAGCATCGCCAGCCTCACCCATCCTTTGCGAGGTCGATATGAAATATCACCTGCTGCTTAGCTACGCCGCGTATTTTCTCTCCACCTCAATAGCTATCGCAGATTCGGCGCCCCATCTCGACCTTGCCGGCGCCACGTTCACCCTTACCATTCCCTACCTTGAATTTGGCAGTGGCAGCAGCAAGCTGGCATATAGCGCCAAGCTCAGCTCCAGCACCCTGGGCAGTTTCAGTCTCGATAGCAGCAGCATCAGAAGCACAACCCTGCAGACGTTAGCCGACACCCCCGCCAGCATTGCTGCCGCTAGCAAGGGCTATACCCTGCGCCTGCCCTATCTCGAATTTGCAAGCGGTGGTGTGAGCAAAGCCTATTCCGTCACGCTGACGACAAGTGATTTGCTCAATTACATCGTTGATACCAGCTCGCTGAAGGAAGTGGCGGTTCGCTCCACGCTGTCGGCTCCGGGCGCGGTAGTCGTTGCCGATGTCGATAAACAGGCTCTGGGTAGCAGCAGTATCGGCTCGTCCAGCAAATTGCAGGTCAGTTGGACCGCGCCAACAGGTTATGTGGTTGATCACTATGAGGTGATCGCAAGCGAAGCGCTGATGAATACACGGGTCAGTGTGTCTTCATCTGCCACCAGTACCAGTGCAACGGTGACGGGATTGAAGGCCGCCACCAGCTATGCGGTGCTGGTCAGGGCCTGCCAGGACGCGGCCTGTGCCAAGTCTGGAAGCGCGGCCGTCGTTCAAGCCACCACTCCTGCCGAGTACTGGCAATTGCAGGGCACCGGCAATACGGTTGCAAGCTTGACCAAGCCGGTAGCGGACGGCAATGCACGTCTTTCAGCCACCCGGTTTGGTGCCGAAGCAGGCGCCAATGCCAATACGGTCCAGTTTTACTACGGACCCAAGGGGGTAAGTGGCCAGTCTGTTGCCAGCAGTGGCGTCGTGTCGGCCAGCAACTCGGCCAGCTATCTGAGCGGTTTTACCAGCTATGCCAACACTAGCGGTGTGCGCTCGCCATCATCGGCCAGTAGCGGTATCAAGGACATCATGACCGGCCAGGGGGTACCGTTGTCGGCCGCCATGGGCGCAAAGGTCCGCTTGTTTTTCGAATCAAACGATGTCGATGGCAAGACCCGCATCTATTCGGTAGATAGTGTCGACGGCTATACCGGCCGCGACTTCAACTCGGGCACTGCCACCACCTGCTCGGCCAGCAGCGACTATCTGCCTAGCGGTGGCTGCCCGGCCACCGTGGTCATTGGTGTGGAAGGTGATGCAGTCAACCCCACCAGCAAGATCAAGGCGGCGCGGCAAAACAAGATCGGTTGGCCTACGCTGACCGACTGGCGCTGGGATGGCGCGGTCGGAACCTTCATGGTGTTTACCATCGACCAGATCAGTGGCTGCACCTCTGCATCGCATAACCATGGTTACGCGGTGTGGAATGGCACGACTTTTGTACCGCAATTTGATGCCAGTGGTTGCCCCAAGGCGTTCAAGAGCGCCCAGGCCGCATTGCCCATGCATATTGGTGGTGCCCGCTACAAGATGTATTTCGGTGACCCATCGGTGACGACCGGTCGCAGCACCAGCAGCAATCTGCCCTTTGTTGGCCCGAAAAAGCTCATCTACGGCGATGGCGAGCTGACTGGCAACAGTACCATCGTGGATTTTGAAGACTGGGAGTCGGTGGGCAGCGGTCGCAATGTCGTGTTTGTATGGCCCAATGGCGAAGTGCTGAACGACACGGCCGAAGGCTATATCGACGATTTCCACTTCCTTACGCCGACTGGGAGCCTCGATATACAGGTGCTGTACCTATCCATTACCGACGGCAGCGTTGCGCCCTTTGCTGCCACCGCTGTTTTGCGCAATCCCTAGCATGTGGTAGTTGAATACCGGCGGCGCGGTCAAGCGCACTCAACGAAGCGATGCCTGGCAGGCGGCTACGGGTGCCGCCCGGTCAGCACAATCAATCTTCCACCCTGCCGCGTAAGGCTTTAATTTGCCCACGCTGGCTCTTGCCCTCCAGCCGCCGCTGCTTCGAGCCATAGGTCGGTTTGCTGGGTTTGCGCAGTTTTTGCACTGTGCAGACTTCGGCAAGCAGATCATTCAGCCGCGCCAGCGCATCCTGCTTGTTCAGTTCCAGGCTGCGGTATAGCTGTGCCTTGATGATCACCACGCCAGCCTTGGATACGCGCTGGTCGTTGCAGTCCAACAGCGCCTGTTTGGCGGCATCGGGCAGGGTTGATGCTCGGATGTCGAAGTGCAGGTGCACGGCACACGACACCTTGTTGACGTTTTGCCCGCCGGCGCCCTGGGCGCGGATCATGGTGAATGCAACCTCGGCAGCGTCGATTTGCAATGGTGATTGCATGCAGCGCTCTTTCCGTCCTAACGCCTTGGCTTGCGGCCGAAGCTGCCGCCACCGCGTTTGGCCTGCGGCTCGCGCCGCTCGCGGCGTTGCTGGGTATTGCGCTGTGCCAGAAAGCGGTCGATCTTTTCCGAGGTGGACTGCATCAGCATTTGCGCCAGGTCTTCATCCGGGAAGGTTTCCGGCATGCGGTAGCCGAGCCAGGCATAGGCGGAATACAGCTTGCAGGTGTCTTCCAGGTATTGCAGCTCGTTCTTGCCACCCATGCCCTCCATGCGCAATAGCGGTGCCTTGCGTTTGTCGGCCCGGCATTTCGCCCAGTCCTGCAGCGCGCGCTCCAGCATCGGAATCTTGGTGGAGATCGGGCACAGGCTCAGGGTATAGCGGTCGGCCAGCGACAGCTTGAGCGCATCGAGCCATTTCGCCTTGTCCATCTGGTCGCTTAGATTGGCGGGCAGGAAGAACTCGTCGTGCACATTGATATGCTTGGTAAACAACTCCAATAGCGCATGCAGGCGAGTCTCGCCGGTGGCGGAGGAAATCTGTTCGAGGTAATCCAGATTCGGCGCCACATAAAAGCCGGTATCGGGCAGTTGCTCCAACTTCTGCTTGAGCAGGGCGCCGATGATCTTGTGGGTGTTGAAATCGAGGCCACACACGAAACCGGCTGCGTGCTCGCCGTAGCGTCCGGCGCGGCCGGCAATCTGCTTGGCCAGGGCCGGCGCCAGAATGCCTTCGGCGTAGCCGTCCCACTTATTGGCGGTGGTAAAGATCACCCGGCGCGCCGGCGTGTTGAGGCCCATGCCGATTGCATCGGTGCCGACGACGATTTTGGTTTCGCCTTCGATAAAGCGCTCGGCCTGTGCCTGCCGCACCTCGGGCGACAGATTGCCGTAGATGGCCGATACCGCCCAGCCTTCGGCCATTACCTGGTCGCGCCAGTTCAGCACCTCGCGGCGCGAGAAGGCGATCAGCACATCGCCGGGCTTGAGGTTCTTCAAGGAGCCCAGCGGCTGCTTTTCCATCTCCAGCGGCGATTTGCGCTGCAATTCGCGCACTTCGAGCGTGCCGCCCACCCGCTTTACCAGTGATTCGATCGCTTCGCGAGCTTCCAGCGCACCGAGCAGGTAGACGGTCTTGGCGGGTACGCCGCATACCGCTGCGGTCCAGGCGGCGCCACGGTCCGGGTCGTCCAGCAGCTGGATTTCATCGATCACCGCCACATCGATCGGTCGGTTCGGGTTGAGCATTTCCACCGTGCTGGCGACATGGGTGGCATCAGGATGCAGCTTGCGCTGCTCGCCGGTGATCAGGCTCACTGCCACGCCGGCATCGAGCAGGCGATGGTAATTCTCCAGTGCCAACAGGCGCAGCGGTGCCAGATAGGCGCCAGAGCGGGCCTTGGCCAGATGCTCCATGGCGGCGTGGGTTTTGCCCGAATTGGTCGGCCCCAGCACGGCAATGAAATGGCGCTGCATGCCATGCGCGGTAACAAAGGATTCGGGATAGAGCGACAGATTGACGGCATTGTGAGTGCGCTCGGCCTGGCGGTTTTCGGCGTGCTTGAATTTCGCCGCCTCGATCCGGTCCAGCGCCAGCGTGCAGCGCAGCCGGGCGATCTCATACTTGGCAATAAAGGCATGCAGGGCGCTGCTCGGGTCGAGCTCGTATTGCCGCGCCGTGCTCATGATCACCTCGGCGCACTGCATCAGCTGCGCTTCGAGCTTGTCGCGCGCTGCGTCATTCCAGCGCTCCTGCAATAGCGCCAGGCGTTCGCTCACATCGAGCTTGCGCCATTTGCTGACCTTGCCGAGAAAGCCGGCATCGGGCACCAGGTGATAGGGCACCACCCGCTTGGCGACGATGATTTCGCCGAATACCGACACGGCATAGCTGCCATCGGTAGTGACCAGCGTGGCGCGCTGGGCGGTCAAGTAATCGGTGAGAGCGGTGGCTTCGGTTTGCGCTGTGCCGGCAGATTCGGGTAGGTTTTCACTCATGGGCGCGGATTGTACGCTGCCCACCGCAGTGGTGGCGTGGCGAATGACGGGAAGAAAGTCCTATGCGAGTGTACCGGTTGGAGTTCGTGGCGGCAGGTCGGACCTTGGACGACGACGAAATCGAGCTGATCTCGGCCCTGCTGGGTACATTGCGGATGAATGGTCAGATTTATGGCCGGGAATTCCCGTTCTACAGGGCAGGCGAGGCTGTCTGTGCGCAGGTGATGGTGCCCGAAAGCGGTGCGCTTGATACGAATCACCGCGGCCGCTATGTCGCCCGCGACTATGAACGACTGCGAGTCGCCAGGGTTCAGGTCAGTCATGTGGATCTTGGGTCAGAGCTCGACAGTCAGCCCGCTTGCCAATGCCAGGCGCCCAGCGCTTACCTGCTGTCGACCAATTATCTGGCCATCGTTTCGCCAATTGACTGCCTGGACTGTGGCGGCGCCGTGCCGCTTTATCGTTTTGCACCGTTTGCTAGCGGCGAATACAGCGAATTGATCAGCTGGCAATCGGACTACCAATCTTGCGACCACCTGCAGATGAACTGCAGCACCCTGGTTCGCGCCGGGATGCGCGAAATATCGCGGCTGGACAGCGCCTTGAGTCGCCGCGGTCTTGACTACGCAGCGCAATTGGCCGCGGGCTGTGGCCGACCCGTTTACTACTATCTTTACCGCTACGGCGCCCGCAGCCTGCGCCAAGAGCGCGCGCGGCGCTGTCCCGGCTGTGGTGGCGAATGGCTGCTGGACACGCCAATACGTTGTTTCGATTTCAAATGCGATAACTGCCGGCTACTGTCGAATATTGCTTGGAATGTTCGCGACGGTGCATAGGTTTGGCAAAGCACACGCTCGGTGCTCAACATTTTTTGGGCGCGACAATTGCGATAGGGGGAATTGGTGGTCGAGTCCAAGCAAAATGGCGCCCACCGGGCGCCATTTCTTGCGGCGTACATCTATCGCTGATCAGCCTTGCGTGGGCGTGATCAGAATCTTGCCCGCGCGCTCACCGGCTGCAGCTGCTGCCACCGCTTCCTTGATTTGCGAGACATCGTATGTCGCCTGGATGCGGGTGGACAATTTGCCTTGGGCGATCAGGCCGGCCAGTTGCGACAGCAGGGCGAACTGCTGCTCGGGCGGGGTGACACGGTACCAGCGGGCCAGCCAGAAGCCCTTGAGGCTGATATTGCGGAATACCAGCTCACGCGGTGAAACCACGCAGGGCTCGCCGCTCAGTGCGCCATAGTTGACGATGCTGGCGCCTTCGCCAAGGCTCGCTGCCAGGCGCATGGTGGCCGGTCCACCAACCGCGTCGATGCCGAGCTTGATGGCCGCACCGCCGGTGGCCGCCTTGACCCGTTCGGCCAGGTCATCGCCATCGACCAGCACCACATCGCCACCGAGCGCCTGCACGCCGGCCACTGCGGATTCGCGGCGTACCACATTCACGGTTTTGAGGCCGCGCAGCTTGGCCAGCTGCACCACATAGCTACCCACGCCGGAATTGGCGCTGTTCTGCATGATCCAGTCGCCAGCCTGCAGGTCGGCGTATTCGCTCAACAGCAGCGAGGCGGTTGGCGGGTTGACGGTGAGCATGGCCAGTTGCTTGGGGTCAGCTTCGTTCGGCAGTGGCACCAGGCGGGCGGCAGGGGCTACCACATGGCTGGCCCAGGTGCCGGCGCCAGCCGGCAGCAGCACGGTCTGGCCGATGGCCGGGCCTTGCGTGTCCGGGCCCAGTTCAAGCACGCGGCCTACGCCCTCGCTACCACCAACGGCAGGCAAAGGTGGCAGCACGCCATATTGGCCGGTCAGCATCAGCACATCCGACGGGTTGATCGGTGCGGCCAGCACGGCAATCAGTGCCTGACCCTGGCTCAGAACCGGGTGATCGAATGGCACTGCATCAATCACGGCTTGTGGGATCGGGCCGCGTTCACTGTATTGGGCTTTGAGCATGGTCATATCGGCTTCCTTCACTTGGGTGGGTTTCGATGGATGCATCTTAGGGCAAGCCGACTCACGGCAGAATCCATTGCATTAGCCAAATTCTTTTGTCTTAATGGCAATAATCAAACTCGAATCGCCGCCATGGACAAGCTGCGCGCCTTGCAATACCTGATCAAGGTAGCCGATACCTTGAGTTTTTCGCGTGCCGCCAAGGCGTTTGGCGTACCGGCCTCGTCGATTTCGCGCCGCATCAGCGATCTGGAAGCCGAGCTGGGCGTGCAATTGCTGCACCGTACCACCCGTACCGTGCAACTCACCGAAATCGGTAGCCAGTATCTGGCGCAGGCGCGCAACGGCCTTGCCCTGCTGCACGACGCGGAAGAGCTGGTCGGCGTGCGCGGCAGCACGCCCAGCGGCACCTTGCGCATCAGCGCCATGCCCAGCTATGGCCAGCTGCTGCTGATGCCGGCGCTGATTGCGTTCAGCGAGCAATATCCCGATATCGTGCTCGATGTGCATCTGAGCGACGCGGTGGTCGAGCTGGGCCGCGACCAGATCGATATCGCCATTCGGGGCGGCCGCCAGCCGCAAGACCGCGTGGTGGCACGCAAACTCGACCCGAACCGCTTCGCCCTGGTCGCATCGCCCGGCTATCTGGCGCGACATGGCACGCCACGCACACTGGACGATCTGCAGGATCACCAGGCGCTGCTCTATCGCGGACCGCACGCTTTGATCAAATGGCATGGCCTCGATCAGGACGGCTGGCGCGAGCTGCCCTTGACGCCCGCCTTTATCAGCAATGACGGCGCCAGCCTGATGGCCATGGCGCGCCAGCATCGCGGCATCGTGTTGTTGCCGGAATGGGGGCTGAAGGATGATCTGCGGCGCGGTGATCTGGTCGAGATCGAACTCGATCAACCGGTATCGGTGGGGCGCGGCGGCGAGGCGGGCATTTACCTGCTCTACCTGCAAACCCGCTACCAGATTCCCAAGGTGCGGGTGGCGGTTGAATTTCTGATCAGGGAGCTGGGGCAGGAATAGGGCCGGCTGATGCCTACCTCGATATTGCTAGGTCGGAACCTGTTCCGACTGCCATGTTTGCCCTGCGCTCACGCTTGCCTGCTGCGGTCGGAATGAATTTCGTCCGAGCACTGCAGCCTCAGTGCTCGCTGCGAAGCTTCTGTGTTCCGGTTCGTGGTGAGAACAGATACGGTAGCTGGTACGCAGGCGCGGTGATGTGGCTTCGGCTCATGAGCGCTACATCAGAGCTCGACTTCCAGCCCCTCGTAAGACAGACACACCTGCAAGTCGCCCAGCTCCGCAGCCCGGCGCGCCAACACCTCGGCAAATACCGCCTCCAACGCATCGTCGCTGCGCGTCGGCTCGTGATGGGTGCAGTACAGGCGCTTGGCGCCAACGCGCAAGGCCATGTCGATGGCCGAATCGAAGGTGCCATGGCCCCAGCCACGCTTGCCGGCGGCGTATTCTTCGCGGGTATACGAGCTATCGACGATCAGCACGTCGACATCGCGCATTGCCTCGTCTACCGTGCGTTGCTTGTCGTCGATCAGTGCCTGGTATTCCGCCCAGTCCGGATCATCAGCCTCGTAGATATTGAAATAGGGCTCATGGTCGCCGGTAAAGAACAGGCTTTTGCCATTGCAGTCGATCCGATAGCCCAGATCCACCACCGGGTGGCTGAGCAAGGTGTTGGTGATGCGCGCGTCGCCCACTTCCACCGTGTCGCCGATCGATAGCGTCTCGTATTCAATGCGCGCCTTCATTTCCGCCTCGCGCACCGGGAAATAGCTGTATTGCAGCTGCACCGCCATCACCTGCTCGGCACCGAGCCCGGTGACCGGGTCGCGCGCGCCGTACAGGCGCACGGTATTGCCGGGTATGAATAGCGGAATGAAAAACGGCAAGCCCTGGATATGGTCCCAGTGGCTATGGGTGATGAACACATGTGCCCTGACCGGCAATTCAGCGAGCAGCTTCTGCGCCAGGGCAAAGATGCCGGTACCGCCATCGAGAATGATCAGGCTGCCGTCGTCGCTGCGCACTTCGATACAGGTGGTATTGCCACC
>NZ_JAYRLZ010000346.1:0-3929 GCF_041904975.1 Chitinimonas sp.
CCACACTCCGCGCAGTAAAGACCTGGATCAGCCTGGCTGCGTCTTCCTGGCCGCATTGGCGGGCGAACAACTCTACATGGCAGACAGCCAAACAGCCTGGCAACCCTTCCGTGCAGGCCAGCCGATTGCCTTCCGAACCGGCAAACTTGCGGCCATGCAGACCGAAATCATCTCGCGCAGCAATGTTGGGGGCCTGACGGGAATCAGCCTGTATGCCGGCTATGGCCGTGGCAGCGATGCCGCCAGCTGCTGGGCCGATATGCTACAAAGCAAGTCCTACCGGCAGATGTATACCTTCTAAGTAAGGCAAACCTGACCGCTCCCTTCCAAGGGGGGAGGGGCGGTGAAAGGGATGGACTTCGGGTTAAGTAAGTATGGTGATGCCGCACAAGGGCAGGCAAATCAGCAGTGCTATGGTAAATGCTTGTCTACTTGTGTTTGAAGCCATGTCCGAATTCACCCTGCCCCGCTTTCACCCGCGCCTGCTCGACCATTTGCGTGGCTACAGCCGCGCCATGTTTCAGGCCGACCTCTTGGCCGGGCTGACCGTCGCCATTGTCGCCCTGCCCCTGGCGATGGCTTTTGCCATTGCCTCGGGTGTGCCGCCGCAGGCCGGCCTGTTTACCGCGGTCATCGCCGGACTGTTGATTTCCATGCTGGGCGGTACCCGCCACTGCATCGGCGGGCCGACCGGTGCCTATATCGTCATCCTGCACGGCATCGTGCTGCAGTACGGGGTGGCCAATCTGGCGGTTGCCACGGTGATGGCCGGCTGCATGCTGATCCTGATGGGGCTGTTTCGGCTCGGGCGCATCATCAAGTTCTTCCCGATGCCCATCATCACCGGCTTTACCAATGGCATCGCCGTGCTGATCCTGCTTACCCAGCTGAAAGACTTTTTCGGTCTGCCGCTTGCCAGCATGCCCGGCAATTTCTTCGCCCTGGTCCAGGCATTGCGCCACAGTCTGGGCCAGGCGCATCTGCCCACGGTCTTGCTATCGACAGGCGCACTGCTGCTGATCCTGTGCTGGCCCAAGCGCCTCAACCGCCTGTTACCAGCACCCTTTATGGCCTTGCTGGCCAGCACCGGCATTGCGCTGCTGTTTCACTTGCCCGTGGCCACCATAGGCAGCCGCTTCGGCGGCATTCCGCAAGGCCTGCCAGCTTTTACCCCGCTAAGCTTTGACTGGCAGCATTTCTCCTACCTGCTGTCGCCCGCTTTCAAGATTGCCCTGCTCGGCGCCATCGAATCGCTGCTGTGCGCGGTGGTGGCCGACAAAGCCAGTGGCGATCATCACGATTCCGATCAGGAGCTGCTGGCACAAGGCATCGCCAATATCGCCGCCCCCTTGTTCGGCGGCATAGCCGCCACCGGCGCCATTGCCCGCACCGCCACCAATATCCAGAACGGCGCGCAAACGCCGGTGGCCGGCATGGTGCATGCCCTGGCGGTGCTGCTGGTCCTACTGCTTGCTGCGCCGCTCGCCGCCTATGTGCCGCTGTCGGCGCTGGCCGCCATCCTGGTTTCGGTGGCGATCAAGATGGGCGATTGGGATATCCGCAAGGCCTGGCATTACCCGGGCCGCGACACCCTGGTGCTGTCCCTTACCTTTGCCCTGACCGTCTTGTTTGATCTGACCATTGCCATCGAAATCGGCCTGTTGCTGGCCGCCGTGTTCTTTATCTACCGCATCGCCGACCAGACCCAGCTGAACCGGCTGACGCCGGAACAAGCCCATCTGTTCGAGCGCCATGCCATTGTCGGCAAGACCATACCGCCGCACACCCTGGTCTATCGGCTGGAAGGCGCGCTATTCTTCGGCGCCGCCGACAAGCTCGATGCGTTGGTGGAGGCTGCGTCCGACGGCATGCTTGTCGTCATCCTGCAATTGCACCGGGTTACCCTGATCGACACCAGCGGCTTGCTGGCCTTGCGCGAGCTGCATGACAAGCTGGCTCAGCAGCAAACGGCCTTGATTCTGTGCAGCACACAAGCAGGCAATCTGCGCTTGCTGGAAGAGGCTGAATTGCCGCAACTGCTGGGTGCCGACAATATCCAGCCCGATCTCGGCACCGCCTTGCTGCGTGCGGCGGCCATCGAGGCACAACGCGGCTGAGCTAGACTGCACCGTGGCCATACAAGTGGCCGCCCCACACCTTGACGGGATAGCACTATGGATCGCTGGCTGGCGATGAAGGCGCACTACCTGACCCCCCTGTTCCACCCGCGCAGCGTGGTGGTGATCGGGGCATCGGAAACTGCTGATTCGGTCGGTGCGCGGGTGTTCCGCAATCTGCTCGATGCGCCCTTCCAGGGCAGCCTGCACGGGGTGAATCTGCGCCACAGCCGTGTCTACGGGCAAACGGTGTATCCGCATATCGCGGCGGTGCCGCTGGACGAGATCGACCTGGCCATCATCGCCACCGCCGCCCACACCCTGCCGCAGCTAATGCGCGAATGCGGCGAGCGCGGTGTCAAGGCGGTACTGGTACTGTCGCGCGACTTTGTGGCGGTGGATCGCAGCAACCGCCTGCTGCTCGACGAAGCCATTGCCATTGCCCGCCACCATGGCGTGCGTGTGCTGGGACCGAATCTGCTCGGCATGATGCGGCCCGCGCAAGGCCTGATCGCCGCCAATTACAGCGGCGCAGTCAAACGCGGCAATCTGGCCCTGGTAGCGCAATCGAGCTCGGTGGCCAGCGCCATTCTCGACTGGGCCGAGGCACACGAAGTAGGCTTTTCCACCGTGCTGTCGCTGGGTGCCGCAGCCGACGTCAACTTTGGCGAGATTCTCGATTACCTGGCACAGGACAGCCAGACCGAGGCGATCTTGCTGTATCTCGAAGATGTCGGCGAGGCGCGCGGCTTTATGAGTGCCCTGCGCGCCGCATCGCGGCAAAAGCCGGTGGTATGTCTGAAAGTGGGTCGCGATGTGGTCAACGGCGGCCACGCCGCCCGCACACACTCCGAACGACTTGTTGGCCGCGACGACGCCTTCGATGCAGCCCTGCGCCGGGTGGGCGTATTGCGGGTACAGACCATGGTGCAGCTGTCCATCGCCGCCCGCCTGTTATCGGCCAAGCACCGGGTGGCCGGTCGCCGGCTGGCAGTGATCTCCAACGGCTATGGTGCCGGGCGTATGGCGGTGGATCGCGCGGGCGAGCTGGGCGTGGAACTGCCGGCGCTCGATGCTGCCACCGTTGCCAGGCTCGATGCGGCCTTGCCCAGCATCGGCAGCCACCATAACCCGGTGGATATTCTGGGCGATGCACCGCCCGATCGCTTTGTCGCAGCTGCCGAGGCCTGCCTGGACGACCCGAATACCGATGGCGTGCTGGTGATCCTGACCCCGCAGGCCGGCACCGACCATCTGGCCACCGCCGAAGCGATGATCGCGCTGCGCGGCCGCCACCCGAAGTTGCTGATGCTGGTATGGCTGGGCGACAAGAAGGCCGCGCCGGCGCGCAGCCTGTTCGATCGCAGCCAGACCGCCTATTTCTTCTCGCCGGAATATGCGGTGGAGGCCTTCGCCAGCCTGGCAGCCTGGACCTATATCCAGGAGCTGAGCCTGCAAACCCCCGGCCCCTTGGCCGAGCGCAGCGAGCCGGACGTGATCCGCGCCCGGCTGATCATCGCCGGCGCCCTGGCGCAAGGGCGCAGCCTGCTCAATACCGCCGAATCGCTGGCCCTGCTCGACGCGTTTCATATTCCCCACCCACCCACCTTGCCGGCCGGCTGCGCCGATGAAGCCGTTGCTGCCGCCGCCCGCGTCGGCTTGCCGGTGGCGCTGAAAATCGATGCCGACAATCTGATCCACAAGAGCGATATCGATGGCGTGGTACTGAACCTTGGCAGCCTGGAACAGGTATACGAAGCGGCCGAGGCCATGCTGAACCATGCGCGCCAGCAGCTCCCCGATGGCGCCGTG
>NZ_JAYRLZ010000037.1:0-22865 GCF_041904975.1 Chitinimonas sp.
GATCTTTGGTTAGTGTATTTTTCGTGATTCTGCTAGTTCTGTTTTCTGGTTGTAAAAAGGCAAGTCCGGATAACTTGTCGCCTCAGCAATTGGTGAAAAGATACGGTAGTAAGATTGTTGCTGAGTACCATCTTCCAAAGGACGAAGTGGTCAAATATGTAAAGGCAGGTAAGAGTCTGGATGGGGCTAGTATATCCACGTTTCCAGGTGAGTTGTATCTCCCCTCTTTGTTAGTGAGCAAGGATGAGGTGCTAAGATTTGCTATAAGAATTAATGCGCGTGTTCGTGAGGATGAACCATATAGACTCTCCTTCGTTTCGTTCTTGGGTGGTAAAGGACTGTTTGGGCCCGGTTTGTTACCACAAGATGGACGTAAAGATCAATCTTTGGAGTTCACTTTGGTTGGTCAGCCGGTCCGTATGCGCAAGGCTGGCGAGATTCAGCCGCAACTTGATTTGTCTACGTTTGAAAATATGAGTATTGACTCCCTAGATGTCTACCTAGTTTCTGGCGAGGAGTCGGGTGCAAATTGGCGCTGGCTGGCTTGGTTCTTGCCACCATTTTCGATGATTATCTTGCTGATAAGGCACATAAATCGTCGCTGGGGAGGGTGAGTGTTTTGTGAAGTGGTGGGTGGGTAGGTAAGTGAGTTTGCGTGAATTTAGTGAGGGAGTGTATGGATTATCAGAGTTTTGGTGTTAAAGCGCTGCTTGTTGTTGGTCTCTTGGTTGGTGCTGCTTGGTTTGGAATTGCCAAGCATGTGACGAAATCGGACAAAATGCCCGAGCCGGAGATTATGGAGTATATGAAGCGCGGCACTGATAGTGTCAATTCGTCAGCTAATCGTGATGTGAATGATTGGTTGCACATCGAAAAAGCTCAGTTCGGATCGCATTGGTTTGGCTTTGTTTTAACGGTAAATGCTGAGAAAATGCCAAGTGAGTGTGAGCCTGATCAGTTTGGCTTGCCGAAAGGCTGTATTAATGCGAGTGTTTTTGGCAAGTATTATTGTCAGTTTGAGGATTTTAGAAAGCTTCCTTCTGCCAGTATAATGAACGAGATAGAAGTGAGTTATGAGTTAAATTTCGATGAAGGCAACGGTGGCGAGGCACCATCCAATGCTTCTGCCCCATCCGATGCGTCGCCAAGTGAAAAGAATGAGCTTGCATTGCCACCCAGGGCGCCAAAGCGTCATTACACAGGCGGGTTCAACTTTAGGTCATGCGAAAGCTTGAAACGAGCCTAGTGGTGACTCAGCCAGCATGCTCAATGAGCGAATCCGCATGGCAGGTACTGTTTCGCGTCTCATAGAATCAAAGGGCCGGTGCCTGAGAAATCTGCACCGGTTTTTTGTTGCCTCGGCTCCGAGTGCCCAGGCTTTTGCCTACTTTGCTTTGCGAAGCAAGAATAAGTAGGGCGCCTGCTGGGCGCCCTGCACCAAAACAAACCGCGCCGTAGGCGCAGCAAACCAATACACCACATTCAGCGCAAAGCGCAGCACTCCAATCTCACCCTACATCAGCATGGCGCCCAACGGCTTCGCATACCCGGGCCCGGAATATCGCTTGGCCAAGGCCCATTTGAGCAGTGTTCTTGGGTAAGCTACCTACGGGTTTTCCCTGAATTTCAAGGGAGTAAGGCGTCTTTGCCACTGTTTGCGCGGCTTTCCGAGCAATTGCTCCAGTGACGAAGGGTAGTAGATTGCGCTAATATGCTGCGTTGCAGCAGGCTGGCAGCTGGCGCGCATGGTCCGCGCCGGTATCTATTCCAGCCGCTTCCGGCGGTAATTCTCACCCGCTTGACCCATATCAAGAAGGCGATGTTCCAGCCTCGATACCCTTGCTGTCCTAGACTGCCAAGGTATCGAAACTGGCTGCGTGCAGCCGGTTTGACGGGCACGGAATGAGCGGGATCGACCCTCTCGTCCATCGTTCTGGATTTTGTAGCGCTATTCGGAGACATCCATGCAAGCCAACCCAGTGTCTGTGCCCCATAGCGGGTCGGAGACGTATAACTACCGCGTCGTGCGGCAGTTCAGCATCATGACGGTGGTGTGGGGCATCGTGGGCATGCTGGTCGGTGTGATCATTGCCGCCCAGATGGCCTGGCCCGAGCTCAATATCGGCCCCTACTTCCATTTCGGTCGCTTGCGGCCGCTGCATACCAATGCGGTGATCTTCGCATTCGGTGGCTGCGCGCTGTTTGCCACTTCCTACTATGTGGTGCAGCGTACCTCCGGTGTGCGCTTGATCTCGGACAAGCTCGCGGCCTTTACCTTCTGGGGCTGGCAGCTGGTGATCGTGCTGGCAGCCATCACCTTGCCGCTGGGTTTTACCACCGGTAAGGAATATGCCGAGCTGGAATGGCCGATCGACTTGCTGATCACCGTGGTGTGGGTGGCTTATGCGATCGTGTTCTTCGGCACCATTGCCAAGCGCAAGATCAAGCATATCTATGTGGCCAACTGGTTCTACGGTGCGTTCATCCTGGCGGTGGCCTTGCTGCATATCGTCAACAGCATCGAGGTGCCGGTCACCTTCTGGCATTCCTATTCGGCCTATGCCGGCGCTGTGGATGCCATGGTGCAATGGTGGTATGGCCATAATGCGGTAGGTTTCTTCCTGACCGCCGCCTTCCTCGGCATGATGTATTACTTCGTGCCCAAGCAGGCTGGTCGCCCGGTGTATTCCTATCGTTTGTCGGTGGTGCACTTCTGGGCGCTGATCTTCACCTATATGTGGGCCGGCCCGCACCACCTGCACTACACCGCCTTGCCGGACTGGACACAGAGCCTCGGTATGGTGTTCTCGCTGGTGCTGCTGGCGCCGAGCTGGGGCGGCATGATCAACGGCATCATGACCCTGTCGGGTGCCTGGCATAAGCTGCGCACCGATCCGATCCTCAAGTTCCTGATCACCTCGCTGTCGTTCTATGGCATGTCGACCTTCGAAGGCCCGATGATGTCGATCAAGACGGTGAATGCGCTGAGCCATTACACCGACTGGACCATCGGCCACGTGCATTCCGGTGCCTTGGGCTGGGTGGCGATGATCTCCATCGGCTCGATCTACTACCTGGTGCCGCGCCTGTTTGGTCGCGAGAAGATGTATTCGATCAAGCTGATCGACACCCATTTCTGGATGTCGACGGTGGGCGTGGTGCTGTATATCGCCGCGATGTGGGCAGCCGGCGTCACCCAGGGTCTGATGTGGCGCGCCACCAATGCCGATGGCACGCTGACTTATGCCTTTATCGATAGCGTGAAGGCCAGCCATCCCTATTTCGTCATTCGTCTGATCGGTGGTGCCTTGTATCTGAGCGGCATGTTCGTGATGGCTTACAACGTGGCCAAGACGGTGATGCAGGGCAAGGCGGTTGATGCGCCGATCCCGGCAACGGCCGCTGCGCACTGAGGACAAGGAAGACTGCCATGATGGAAAAAATCCAGAAACTGATCGAAGAACACGTCGCCTATCTGATCATCTTTACCGTAATGGTGATCAGCGTGGCCGGCCTGGTGGAAATCGTGCCGCTGATGTTCTCCAAATCGACCACCCAGCCGATTCCGGGTGTGAAGCCTTACACCGCACTGCAACTGGCTGGCCGCGATGTGTATATCCGCGAAGGCTGCTATCTGTGTCACTCGCAGATGATCCGTCCGTTCCGCGCCGAGACCGAGCGCTATGGCCACTATTCGGTCGCTGGTGAATCGGTATACGACCATCCCTTCCAGTGGGGCTCCAAGCGTACCGGCCCCGATCTGGCACGGGTCGGCGGCCGTTACTCGGACGAATGGCATCGCGTGCATATGAACAACCCGCGCGATGTGGTGCCCGAGTCGATCATGCCTGCCTTCCCCTGGCTGGCTACCAATAAGGTCGATGCGGCTATTGTGCCCAAGGAAATGGCTGCCCTGCGCAAGGTGGGCGTGCCGTATACCGATGAAGAAATCAAGAATGCCAGCCAGGAAGTGGATGGCAAGACCGAGATGGATGCACTGATTGCCTATCTGCAAGGTCTGGGTCGTGCCCTGGGTACCATGAGGTAAGCCGCCATGGAAATGAGCAATCTGTTTCGCATCATCACCACGGTAGCCGGTTTTATCTGCTTCCTGGCCATTGCCCTGTGGGCCTATGGCCGCCCGGCGCGCGCCGGTTTCGAGGAGGCTGCGATGCAGCCCATCGCCGATAACGACACACCGGCGATGGATCTGGGAGAAAAGCAATGAGTGATTTTGTCAGCGATTTCTGGGGCTATTACATTGCCGGCATCGTCATTGCCGGTATCGCGTGGCTGGCCTATGTGCTGTATACCCAGAGCCATCTGAAGGTACCCAAGGGTCAGAAGGTCGAGACCATGGGCCATGTCTGGGATGAGGACCTGCAGGAGTACAACAATCCGCTGCCCAAGTGGTGGATGATGATGTTCTACATCACCCTGGCCTTTGCTGTCGGCTATCTGGTGCTGTATCCAGGGCTGGGCGCATTTGCTGGTACCAAGCACTGGAGCACCGCCGGCCAGTACAAGGACGAAGTGGCAAAGAAGGATGCCGAGGTCCAGCCGCTATACGACAAGTATATGAAGGTGGATGTGGCAACCCTGTCCAAGGACCCGGCAGCGCATAAGTCCGGCCAGAGCCTGTTCCTTACCTACTGTGTGCAGTGCCATGGCTCGGATGCACGCGGCGCCAAGGGTTTCCCGAACCTGACCGACGATGATTGGCTGTACGGCGGCACGCCCGAGAAGATCGTTGAAACCCTCAACGGTGGCCGCGCTGGCCAGATGCCGGCCTTTGGTGCTGCCTTCGGTGAAGAGAAGGTCACCGATGTCGCCAACTATGTGCTGAAGATTGCCGGCCGCAAGGCAGGTGATGGTCCTGGTGATTTCGACCCGCAGCGGGCCACTCGCGGTGAAGCGACCTTCAAGCAGGTGTGCGTCGCTTGCCACCAGGCCGACGGCAAAGGCAGCCAGACCATCGGTGCGCCGAACCTGACCGACAAGGTCTGGCTGTATGGCGGCTCCAAGGCCACCATCATCGAGACCATCACCAACGGTCGCGGCAACCGCATGCCGGCGTGGAAAGAGGCATTGGGCGAGGGCAAGGTGCACTTGCTGGCGGCCTATGTCTACGGCTTGTCGCGCAATCCGGAAACGGCTGACCGCAAGGAATAAGCTTGCTCTGCGGGCTGGACAGCAAAGCGCTACCGGTAGCTCCGGTAGCGCTTTTGCGATGTCTGGCGCGGTAGATGATTTCCGTCAGTGACGGCACTGACGAAAACCATTTCCGAAGTTGATCATGTCGCAAAAATTCAAAAACATACCGATCAAGGTAATTCCCAGTGAACCGGAAGAGCCGGTCGAGATGGAATCGGTTGCGCTGTATGCCAGTGCCAAAAAGGTCTATCCGCGCTGGGTGACAGGCCGATTTACCCAGTGGCGCTGGTTCTGGCTGGTGGCGACCCAGCTGTTCTTCTATGGCGTGCCGTGGTTGAAGCTGCATGACCGGCAATTGATGTTGTTCGATCTGATCAACCGGAAGTTCTATATCTTCGGCTTTGTGTTCCTGCCGCAGGATTTCGTCTACCTGACCGGTTTGCTGCTGATGAGTGCGCTGGGTCTGTTTGTCTGGACCTCGATCGGCGGGCGGCTGTGGTGCGGCTATTCCTGCCCGCAAACCGTCTACACCGAAATCTTTTTATGGGTGGAAAAATGGGTTGAGGGCGACCGGCTGGCGCGGATGAAGCTCGACAATGGCCCGATGGATTTTCGCCGGCTGCGCATCAAATACACCAAGCATGCGATCTGGATTGCCATCTCGCTGTGGACCGGCTTTACCTTTGTCGGCTATTTCACCCCGATCCACCAACTGGCCGCCAAGGTGGTCAGCTTCGATACCGGCCCTTGGGAAACCTTCTGGATTCTGTTTTATGGCTTAGCCACCTATGGCAATGCCGGCTGGATGCGCGAGCAGGTATGCAAATACATGTGCCCGTATGCGCGCTTCCAGAGCGCGATGTTCGACCCGGATACGCTGATCATCAGCTACGACGCGGAGCGTGGTGAGCCACGCGGCAGCCGCAAGAAGGGCGATGACTACAAGGCGCTGGGCAAGGGTGATTGCATCGATTGCACCCTGTGCGTGCAGGTCTGTCCGGTCGGTATCGACATCCGCGATGGCCTGCAGTACGAGTGCATTGCCTGCGGCGCCTGTATCGATGCCTGCGACAGCATCATGGACAAGATGGGCTATCCGCGCGGCCTGGTGCGCTATACCACCGAAAACGCGCTGGCCCACAAATACCCGGAATCGCAGATCCGCAAACATATCCTGCGGCCGCGTGTGGTGATGTATTCACTGGTGCTGGCGGTGGTGATCGGCGTAGTGACCTGGTCGTTGCTGCACAAGGTGCCAGTCACGGTGGGTATTGCCCGAGACCGCAATGTGATGGTGCGCGAAACCGATGAAGGCTTGCTGGAAAACAGCTACCGTCTGCAAATCCAGAATACCGACGAAAAGCCGCATCGCTTCACTATTGCGGTGCACGGCATGAACGATATGCGCGTGTTGACCGACCATGGCAAGGAAGTCGAAATTCCCGCCAATGGCGAAGCTCTGGTGGCAGTACGGGTGCAGGTGGAGCCGCAAAATGCCACGCGCGGCTCGAAGAAGTTCTGGTTCGATGTGGTCTCAGTGGATGATCCGCGTCTGAAGGTGTCGGAGAAGGCCAGTTTCATTGGCCGCAAATAATCGAGGGAATGGATTCATGAGTAATGCGCAAGCGGCAGGCTGGCAAAAGCAGCCGATTCTGTGGCTGTTTATCGGCTTGCTGGTGGTGACCGTGCTGGCCTGTATCTGGTTGTTCTGGATCGCCGCCAAAACCAACGACGGTTTGGTCAGCGATCACTATTACGAAGACGGCAAGGCGATCTCCCAGGAGGTCAAGCAGGACCAGTTGGCGGCCTCGCTGGGTTTGAGCGCGCAGATCATGATCGGCAATGATGGCCAAGCGGTACATGTGTTGATGATGCCGACCACCCAGCAGCCGGATGTCCTGAAGCTGCGATTCGCCCATCCAACCCGCTCGGGCAAGGATCAGCAAGTGCAAATGCGTCGCGACGGCAGTGGCATGTATGTGGCGCAGCTGCCGGAAAAGCTGGCGGCACAGCGCTGGCTGATGCAGATCGAGGCGCAAGGCTGGCGCTTGCAGTCGGAAGCGATTGTCGGGCCCGGCGGCGCCGTGATCGCACGGCCGATGGTGCGCTGACCGGGCTGCCGGTTACGCCAAAGCTTGTAGAGGCGGCTTTGATGTCATGGCACCCGCACGCCGGCTGTGGGTGAACTGCCATCGTCGTGATTCTGCGCCAGCCCATCATGCAGGAGCACCATCGGCCTAGGCACGATTGCCTCAGGGAGGCCGATGTCAGGCTAGGGCAACACACGGAAGCCACCGCGCTGGCGGGTGTGGCCTGGCTGTCGCAGCCGGACCGCGTCTACCGCTAGAAATCGTAAGTACGGCAACCGATATAGCTCTTACCCTCGCCGGCATCGCTGACGATGATGGCATCCGGGCCCGGATCGTGTAGGTGGGGCCGTCGGGTGAACAGCATCCCGACTATGGCGGGTTGGTCGTACAGCTCGGGGGGGGGCGGCGTGGCGCCACCCCGGGCCACCAAGGTTTCAGGGGCTACGGCGAGCTTGACCAGGAAGTGCGAGCCGCTATCGCCTTCAAAGCGGATTTCCTCGACCTGGCTATCGAATACCTTGAGTTCGCGCGTGATGGCCCAGTGATCATCGGGCGTGCCCTCCGGTTCCAGATTGGCGGCAATACCGAACTTGCGGATCTTGCGCAGCGTGGCCTTGTCTTGCACCTGGGCCATGAAATCTGACTCGCAGCGCACATTCTTGTCGACCCAGCGGCCAAAGCTGGCCCAGTCGCTGATCTTCACCTCCTCAACCACGGGCGGTTTGGCCATATAGGCTGGCACCAGCACATTCTCGGCAATCCACATTTGCGCTTCGAATGGCAGGCGCTCGCGCCATGTCCAGGTCGCCAGGGCTGCGGCAAGCAGCAGGAATGCCGGGGCGAAGATCAGCAGCGCAAGCCGTTTCCTTGCCATGCGCAAATACTCAGGCAGCCGGCAGGCCGGCCAGGTCCCAACGCGGTTTTACGCCGAACGCGCCGGCGACACGCGCATGCTGCAGACGCTGCGCGCCGGCAAACGCAATCATCGCGCCATTGTCGGTGCATAGTTCCAGCGGCGGGTAAAACACTTTGAGCTTGCGCTTGAGCGCCATCGCATCGAGCCCGGCCCGTAGCTGACGGTTGGCGCCGACGCCACCGGCCACCACCAGCTGCTTCATGCCAGTCTGCTTGAGCGCATTCCAGCATTTCACCGTCAGCACCTCCACCATGGCGGCCTGGAAAGCCGCGCAGATATCGGCGCGGGTGGCATCGTCGAGCGTCGCCTGCTTTTTGGCCAGGGTCAGAACGGCCGTTTTCAGGCCGGCGAAACTGAAGTCCAGGTCGCCCGAATGCAGCATCGGCCGGGGCAGGGTAAAGCGGCTGGCGTCGCCGCTGTCGGCCAGGCGCGATAGGGCCGGGCCGCCCGGATAGCCAAGGCCAAGCAGCTTGGCCGTCTTGTCGAAGGCTTCGCCAGCCGCGTCGTCCAAGGTTTCGCCGAGCAACTCATAGCGGCCTACGCCATGCACCGCCATCAGCTGGGTATGGCCGCCCGACACCAGCAGCGCCACAAAGGGAAAGGCCGGCGCCGGTTTTGCCAGCAGCGGGGACAGCAAATGACCTTCCAGATGGTGCACACCGATTACCGGCTTGCCCAGCGCCACCCCGAGGCCATTAGCCACGGCTGCAGCGGTGAGCAGGGCGCCAGCAAGGCCCGGACCTTCGGTAAAGGCAATGGCATCGATATCTTGCAAGGTCTTGCCGGCCTCGGCCAGGCAACCTTCGGTCAGGGGCAACACGCGGCGGATATGGTCACGCGAGGCCAGCTCCGGCACCACGCCGCCATATTCGGCATGCATCGCCATCTGGGTGTGCAGACGATGGGCGAGCAAGCCGGCCTCGCTGTCGTACAGCGCAACACCGGTTTCATCGCAGGAAGATTCAAGGCCAAGAACAAGCATGGGGAGCAGACAGATCAGCAAAGACCGTCATTGTAGTGGGGCAGGGCGAGGCGGGAAATGCTGATCGCTTCGCGGTGATCAATCGGATGGTGTGACGGCCTAGGCTCTGTTGACGTTTTGCCGACGGTCGCGCCGGGTCGAGTTTCGCGGTAAATCAAGGCGGAACGAGTGCGGCATAACAGGTTATGTAAGCGAATGACAACGCGGAGTTACCGCGAAACTCGGCGCGGCCCTGTGGGTTTCGCCGGAAAGCCGCCAGGCGCTGTGTTGTTGCGCACTGAGGTAGATCACTACCTTGCGTGCACAACGCCTTGCGCTTGACGGTTTTCCGACGAAACGCGATCCGCCGGCAAAACGTCAACAGAGCCTAGATGCAGCTGCTGGTTCAGTCGCCCGGTCAGCTGTGCGACCATTACGCCTTTGCGCGGCCAAGCCCGGCTGCCTGCTGACTGAGGAAAGATCATGACCGAGGTGTTCTTTCGCCATACCGATGGCGGCTACTACCGACTGGTGAGTTTCGGCCGTTCGGCCGATAGCGGTGGCGATATCGCCATTTACCAGCATCTGTGGCCGTTCGATGCCAGCTGGTGGTCGCGTGACAAGGCCGAGTTCCTGGCGCGCTTCAGCCCGGTGAGCGAGTCCGAGTTGGCGGCTGCCATGGCGGTCGATCGACTTGCCGCCCAGGCTGGCGTCAATGCTGCGAAGGCAGCGCGCCGAGCGGCGGCTGGCAAGGCCTGATGCAAGTGATGTGGGCGTTGTGGGGTGCAGGACCCGGAAGCGGCTGTTATCAGCGCCGCTGGCTCAAGAGCAAAAGACCCCATGGCTGATTCATTTAACAACCTGTTCACCGCGACAGGCGAAGCGCTCGCCAGCGCTGATCCACCAGGCAAGGCCGCGCTGGCCGAGTCGCTATGGCGTGACTGGCAGGCCGGCAGGCTTGTGCCTGGCGAGCCGCTGGCTGCGCCGGCCCAGCCCGGCCGGCCGCAGCGCCCGGTCCTGATCGCGCCGACCGAGGTGCCGCGGCGCCGGCTGGGCAGCGTGGAAGGCCGGGCGGCCTTGATTCACGCCATCTGCCATATCGAATTCAATGCGATCAATCTGGCGCTCGATGCAGTCTTGCGCTTCCCGGTCATGCCGGCCGCCTATCAGGGCGACTGGTTGCGGGTGGCGGCAGAGGAAGCTGGCCACTATCGGCTGCTGGCCGACCATCTGGCGAGCTTGGGCTTTGCCTATGGTGACTTCCCGGCGCATAACGGCTTGTGGGAAATGGCCGAAAAAACCGCAGGCGATGTGCTGGCCAGAATGGCGATGGTGCCGCGCCTTCTGGAGGCGCGCGGCCTCGATGTGACGCCCGGCATGCAGGCGCGCTTGCTGGCGGCGGGTGATGCACGGGCGGCGGCGATACTCGACATCATCTTTCGCGACGAAGTGGGCCATGTGGCGGTGGGCAATCATTGGTTTCGCTGGCTGTGCAGCGAGCGCCAGCTGGAGCCGATTGCCACGTTTCGCCAGATGCTGGGTGCATTCGACGCGCCGCGGCAGCTGGGCGAACTCAATACCGAGGCACGTTTGCGCGCAGGCTTTGAGCTGGCCGAGCTGGTGGTATTGCAGGACTATGCCAGCGAGGGGAGAGCCTCGCGCACTGGCCGCCACGTCAATTGACTGCAGCCCTGCCGTGCAAGCATTTGTCCGCGGTGGCTGCCTTGGCGGTCTGCCAGACGGCAGCCATGGCATAGCTCAGCAGCGTAGCCAGCAGGCCACTGGCGACGGTAAGCGCCAGCGGCCCGAGCGCGCTGCGTTCGAGGGCGCGTTGCACCGCAACCAGAATCGGCAGATGAAGTACATAGACCATAAAGGCGTGGCGGGACATGAAACGCGATACTGGCCCCATCTGATTCATGTGTTGGCGAAACAGGTATATCAGCCCGACGCACATTGCCACGCACAGCAGTGATTCCCATGCGCACCAAGGCAGGCCTTGCAAGAGGCCGGGGAGTTCCGGCATATCGACCCAGTACAGCTGGTAGGTGTAGCGATAGGCCACCAATGCGATGGCCAGCGCCAGCCACAGGCGGCCAATGGCCGGTGTGAGCAAGTCAAGCCAGCGCTTTGCAGCAGCGATGATGCCGATAAGGAACAGGCTCATATATTGCGGCAGGTGGGCCACTTCCGCCGGCACGCCGATATTTACCCAGCGATCGATCGGAAACCACAGACGCACGACCGTGCTGACGAGTGCCAGCGCCAGTGCATACAGCAGCAGGGCAAGATTCACTGGCACGGCACCAAGCTTCGTCGGCTGAAGGGTGCTTGCTTTGAAGAAATGGCGATACAGCGCAAATGCTGTGGCATAAACCAATAAATGCCCGAGAAACCATAAATGCGCCCAGGTAAATGGCAACAAGCTTTCCTGCCAAGGCAATCCTTGCTTGAAATGACGAATCAATGGCAGGAATAACAACGAAAAAACCATTACCGGAATGCCGAATTGGCGAAATCGATCAGTCAGGAATGCGGCCACTCCTTTGCGCTGATAAGCTGCATCGATAAAGTACCCCGATATCAGGAAAAACAGCCCCATGAAAAACGAGGCATTGATATGGAAAAACGCACCGAGCAGGGCCAGTTTTTCCGCATGATGAATTGGCCATTCTCCGCCGGTGGGGCCATAGGGTTGGCCGGCATGGTGGAAGATCACCAGCAGGGTCAGCATGACTTTCAGTTGGTCGAGAAAGGCGAGGCGCTGGCTGTCCGTCGACCGCCCCGAAAACATCATATGGCTTGGCTGTTGCATCTTTGCTCCCCATTCCGTCACAAGGTGGCTCCAGTCTGCAGTGCCGGCGTAGCTGCAGGCCAAGAAATGTGATGGCTTGATGGCCCCCTGTGACTAGTGGTGGTATACCGTGACCAGTTTCTACCTGCTGTGAACCTGCGACATGAACCAAAACACCCATAGTCTGCTGGCGCGTTACCAACCGTGGCGCAAGGTGGTTGAGCCTGGCTTCTGGATCGGGTTTTTCTGCCTGCAGGCAGTGATGAATAGCTGGACGGTCTGGCTGGATCTCGGTCGCAGCGGGCAGATACACCCGTACTGGCAGCCGGCGGTATGGGAATGGAGCAGCAATCTGGTATTGCTGGGCTTGATGCCGGTATTGCTTCGATTCGAGCGGCAATTCCCGTTGCAGATTGCCCATATTCGGCGGAATTTACCGTGGCATCTTGCGGCGACAATTATTTTCTGCTTGCTGCATGTCGGGCTGATGGTATTACTGCGCAAGCTGGCCTATTACAGCCAGGGAGAGAGCTATCAATTCGGCTTGAGTGGCCGCGAGTTATGTTACGAATATTTGAAAGATGTCCGGGCCTATTTCGCCTTGCTGCTGGTGGTGAATTTCTATCGCCTGGTATTGCTGCGCTGGCAAGGTGAAGCCAGCTTATTGGCTGAGCCGGACGAAGGCCCGGCGGTGGAGCCGATCGAGCGCCCCGAGCGCTTTCTGGTGCGCAAACTCGGCAAGGAATTCCTGCTGCCGGCGCTTGAGATCGAGTGCATCCAGGCCTGGGGCAACTATGTCAATTTGCGCGTGCGCGCACACGACTACCCCTTGCGCGCCACAATGGCGGCGATCGAACAACGTCTCGACCCGAAACGCTTTGTCCGGGTACACCGCAGTCATATCGTCAACCTCGATTTCGTGGCCGAGATCGAGCCGCTGGAGTCGGGCGATGCCAGGGTCAAGCTGCATAGTGGCCAGTATGTGCCGGTAAGCCGCCGTTACCGCGATGCGCTGCGTGCCTGAGATACACCGGGCCGGGCAGCTGATCGGGCTTCATTGCCACGGCTTCCGGCGCGGGCGGCATTCGGCGACCGCCCGTTTGCCCGGGATTCGCCGGGCATCTGCTAAAATCGAACGTTTCCCGTCGCTATCTTCCGGAGCCCGCCATGACCGTGATCCGCCAGCAGGATTTCATCGACAGCATT
The DNA here is from genome assembly GCF_041904975.1 of Chitinimonas sp. Lineage (NCBI taxonomy): Bacteria > Pseudomonadati > Pseudomonadota > Betaproteobacteria > Neisseriales > Chitinibacteraceae > Chitinimonas > Chitinimonas sp. The sequence continues at coordinate 13,122 of NZ_JAYRLZ010000037.1, forward strand.
GCCGATGCCCTGCAATACATTTCCTACTACCACCCCAAGGACTATATCGATGCCCTGGGTCGTGCTTATGAGCTGGAACAGGGGCCGGCTGCCAAGGATGCGATTGCGCAGATCCTGACCAATAGCCGCATGTGCGCCGAGGGTCATCGGCCGATTTGCCAGGACACCGGCATCGTCTGCGCCTTTGTCAAAATCGGTATGGGGGTGCAGTGGGATGGCGCCACCATGGGCATTGACGAGATGGTCAATGAAGGAACGCGCCGTGCCTATATGCATGCCGACAACAAGCTGCGTGCGTCGGTGTTGGCCGACCCGGCCGGCAAGCGCCTCAATACCCGCGATAACACACCGGCGGTTACTCATGTGGAACTGGTGCCGGGCAATACGGTGGAAGTGCATATCGCGGCCAAGGGCGGTGGCTCGGAAAACAAATCGAAATTCGTGATGCTTAACCCATCTGATTCCATCGTCGATTGGGTGATCAAGACTGTGCCCCTGATGGGCGCTGGCTGGTGCCCGCCCGGCATGCTTGGCATCGGTATCGGCGGCACCGCCGAAAAGGCGATGCTGCTGGCCAAGCGCTCGCTGATGGATCCGATCGACATCCAGGAGCTGATGCAGCGTGGTCCATCCAACCGGATCGAAGAGCTGCGGCTGGAATTGTTTGAAAAGGTGAATGCCCTCGGTATCGGCGCGCAGGGCTTGGGTGGTCTCGCCACTGTGCTGGACGTGAAGATCTATGACTATCCGACCCATGCCGCCAGCTTGCCGGTAGCAATGATCCCGAACTGCGCAGCGACACGCCATGTGCATTTCGAACTGGATGGCAGCGGCCCGGCCCAGCTGGAAGCACCAAAGCTGGAAGACTGGCCCGATGTGACCTGGCAGGCTTCGCCCAGCGCACGCCGGGTAGACCTGAACACGGTTACCCGCGAGCAGGTCGCCAGCTGGCAGCCCGGTGAGACTCTGCTACTCAATGGCAAGCTGCTGACCGGCCGCGATGCCGCACACAAGCGCATGGTGGAAATGCTCAATAAGGGCGAGGCCTTGCCGGTGGACTTTGCCAATCGCTTTATCTATTACGTCGGCCCGGTTGATCCGGTGCGTGATGAGGTGGTTGGCCCGGCCGGCCCGACCACCGCTACCCGCATGGACAAATTCACCGAGCAGGTACTGGCGCAAACCGGCTTGCTCGGCATGGTGGGCAAGGCCGAGCGCGGTCCGGTGGCGATCGATGCGATCAAGAAGCACCAGTCGGTGTACCTGATGGCCGTAGGCGGCGCAGCCTATCTGGTGTCCAAGGCGATCAAGGGCTCGCGTGTGGTGGGCTTTGCTGATTTGGGCATGGAAGCCATCTACGAATTCGATGTGGTCGATATGCCGGTAACGGTGGCGGTGGATTCGCTGGGTAGCTCGGTGCACAAGACTGGTCCTGCCGAGTGGCAGGCGCGAATCGGCAAGATTCCGCTGGTCAGCCAGTAAGCAAGGTAGATACGACAAAGCCCGCCATTTGGCGGGCTTTGTCTTTTGATCTGGCTATGCGTTCAGCCTGGCGATTTGGCCGGGGTTTTCTCGCCGGACTTGGCCTTGCTATTCATCGCATCGATAGCTTCTTTGAGATTCAGGCATTTCAGGTCGGCCTTGCTGTTTACCGCGCTGCCCTTTTGCGTATCGCAGTCCTGGTTGCCGAATTTGAGTTTGGTCGCCGCGCTGGCTTCTGCCTTGCCTTTTTCGCCTTTGCCACTGCTCGACGCCTCGAGGCTGGTCTTGATGTCGGCCAGCACTTTCTCCATGGTTTCCCGCGCGGTTTTGGCTTGAGCCAGTTCTTCCTTCTGCTTGTCTATCGCCTCTTGCTGATGCGTCACTGTCTCTTTTAATTCTTCCAGCTCTTTTTCATGAGCCTTTTTTTCTGCATCGAGTTTGGCTATCTGCCCGCGTGCTTGCTTGAGCTGGGTAGTGAGATTCTGCTCCACCAGGTGATTGCGCTTGCTGGCAACGGCAAAGCCCATCACGAGACCGAGAATGCCGATCAGCACAACCAGTAGCAGAATCACGCCAAGAATCACCGGTGAAACGCCCCCGCCGCCACGCACCAGAATGATTACCCGTTTCAGCAGAGGGAGCTTGGCGACTTGTTCATTTGACGTTGTCATGCGATCCTCTGACAATTCAGGGTTAGGCTATGCTGGTTTGTAGTTCCTGTAGGGGCGGTCGTCAAACAGACGAACGGTAATCAATGTGACGAATGGGGTGATCAGGTTGCGAGCAAACAACGAAAAAGCAAAAAGCCGCAGCAACTTTGCAGTTGCTGCGGCTTTCGCTGAAATTCGGTGGCTCCCCGACCTGGACTCGAACCAGGGACCTGCGGATTAACAGTCCGTCGCTCTACCGACTGAGCTATCAGGGAACCGAACAAGCCGCTATATTAGCGAGGTCCCCGGATCGTGTCAACACCCCCGTGTAAATTCTTTTTGTAAGAGGCTTGGATGAGTGCGTTAAAGAAGTGGTTGTTCGTGTTGGCGGGCTTGATTGCCGTACTGGCTGTCTTGCCCTTGGTGCTGCCCTACGATCGGGTGCTGCCCGATGTGGAGAAGGCGATGACGGCGCGCCTCGATATTGCGGCGCATGTCGGCAATATCGGTTTCAGCTACAGCCCCAAGCCCCAGCTGGTGCTGGAGCAAGTCACCCTGGGCAAGGATGGTGAGGCCAGCATCGGCAAAGTGATCATTCCGATCAGCCTGAGTAATCTGCTGCAGTTCCGTCATTCGCTGAGCAATGTGGTGCTCGACTCGGTACAGCTCAAGCAAGAGTTTGCGATATCGCTGCCCGGGCGGCTCAAGCCAAATCCCGACGGGCGCGATATCCGGTTTGCCTCGCTGCGCCTGGAGAATGTCAATGTGTCCATGAAGAACGGGGCCATCGGTCCGCTGTCTGCGGTAGTGACATTGAATACGGATGGCACTTTCAAAGATGTGACCATTTCCGACAAGGATGGTCGCGCCGAGCTCAATATCAAGCCCAAGGCCGACAAGTTTGCGCTGGAATTCTCCGCCAAGAACTGGGTGCTGCCCGGTAATTACGAAGCGCGCTTCGATCAGGTGACGATGCGCGGCATGGCCGGTCCGGAAGGCATCGCCATTGACTACGTAAATGGCTTTATTTTCGGTGCCGCTGCGGTAGGGCAGGCGCAGCTCGACTGGCAAAACGGCTGGAAGCTGACGGGTACGCTGGAGACCAAGGGGATGCAAGTCGAGCCGCTGATCATGCTGGCAAGCGCCAACACCCGCTCAACCGGGCGGATGGCTGCCAATGTTCGCTTCGAGTACGCGGGCGATGGCTATGAAACCCTGTTCAAGCAGCCGCGCATCGAAATGCAATTTCTGATCAGTGACGGAAATCTGCACAATTTTGATCTGGTGACGCCGCTAAAGTCGCAAAGCCCGTCGATTACCCAGCGCGGTGGGCAGACGCGATTCGAGACTTTCAGCGGACTGGCGATCCTCGACGGCAGCGCGTTGGCATTGAGCAAGCTCCAGCTCAATGGTGGAAAATTCTCGGCTTCGGGAAACCTGAATGTCGACGACAAGCAGGGTTTGAGTGGTCATATCAACGCCCGCCTCAGTGCCGGTGCCCTGGTGGTCAATGCTCCGCTGACCATCGCTGGCAAGCTTGATGCGCCGGAGATCCGCTCCGGTGGCGCCTACAAGCCAGGTGGCGACAATGGCACCACCCGTATCTTCTGATTGTCGACAGAGGGTAAACTGATGCAGCGCCGGCTTTTGCCGGCGTTGCCTTTTTTGCAGGAGAGCATACGCATATGGAAAGCACGAGCTGGTTGGCGTTTCTCAAGACACAGGGTGCGCGCATCGATGAAGCAGGTTTGGCGCAGTTTGATGGCGGGGCGGAGGCGGATGTTGCGCTGACTCCCTTGCTGCAATTCGGATTATTGCGGTTTTCGGGCGAGGACACCGAGTCCTTCCTGCATGGACAGCTGTCGAGCGATATCAAGAACCTGCCGGTACAGGCGGCGCAGTACAGTAGTTACTCGACGCCAAAAGGGAGAATGCTGGCTAGCATGCTGGTGCAAAAGCGCGAGCAGGACATCGTGTTACAGCTGCCCGGCGACTTGCTGGCGGCAGTACAGAAGCGCCTGTCGATGTATGTGCTGCGCAGCAAGACGCGAGCCGAGAATGTCAGCGACACCTTGGTGCAGCTCGGCCTGAGTGGCCCGAATGCGTTGGCCCTGCTGCAGGGTATGCTGGCACTGGACGAGATCGCGCCGTTGACTTTGCATCCGCTCGACGGAGGCTGGCTGAGCCGATTGCCCGGTGATCGCGTACTACTGGTATTGGACAGCGAAGCTGCGCCGTCATGGTGGAGCCGGCTTGTTGCGGCCGGTGCAGTAGCGGCTTCGGCTTCGACCTGGACCCTTTCGGATATCCGCGCCGGCATCCCCTGGGTGCAGGCACAAACGCAAGAGGCATTTGTGCCGCAGATGGCCAATATGGATCTGATCGGTGCCGTCAGCTTCAAAAAAGGTTGCTATCCGGGCCAGGAGATCGTCGCGCGCACCCACTATCTGGGCAAGCTCAAGCGCCGCACCTATCGCATTCGTGCCGATGAACAACTACAGATCGGTCAATCGCTATACAGCCCCGAGATGAATGGCCAGCCATCCGGAGAGATTGCCATGGTTGCGCCTGCCGGTGCGGGCTGGGAGGCCTTGGCGGTGATCCAGACATCCAGTATCGAGCACGGTTTGCACCTTCATGACGCGCAAGGCGCCCTGGTCGAGTTGCTGGACTTGCCTTACCCGCTGCCCGCAGCCTGACTATCGCTGGATGATGCCGCGCAGGCGGCGATTTCTGCACTGTGTCGCATTGCAACGCCCCGTTACCGGGCATCTGTTTAGTCTTGTGCCATGAATGCGCCGCCAAACCTGGCGGTGCTTGGCAAAGGTCTGAACAGGGAGTGCAATGATGAGCGAAAACGAACTGGTATACGCATCCGCAGCCCCGGCACCGCAGCTTGCCGCGAAACGGTCGCATCGCTGGTTGGGCTGGGCAGCACTGGCAGTGTTGGTGTTTACCTTGCTAGGCGCGATTGCGTTTGCCCAGACCGGCCATGTGGTGATCGATGGCGTGCCGGTGCGTGGCTTTGCGGGCATAGGCGTAGGCTTTGCTGCCATATTGGCCGCCATGCTGGCAGTGTTGGTGGCAGTAGCGCTGGCGGTGGCGGCGATGGTGGGCGTGTCGCTGCTGATCTTGCTGTTGATTGCCGCTGTGTTGCTGTTGGTGGTGGTGGCGGTGTCGCCGGTGCTGTTGCCGTTTGTGCTGGCGGGCGTATTCGTTGTCTGGCTGTTTCGGCGTAAATAGGCTTTGAAGCCGGTTGTTCGCGTATTATCGCAAAAGCAAAAGGGGGCAGATATGCCCCCTTTTCATTGGTTTTGCGCATTTCAGGCTTGGCGCAAGGTGCCGAACAAGATTTCCATCTGCGTGCGGCGCCGCTCGTTCTGCAATTCTTTTTCACGCTGATTCAGCTGTGCCTCGCGCCGCGCAATTTCGGCCTCGCGTGCAGCGAGATCGGCTTGTGCGGCCATCAAGGTCGTGGAGCGCTCCATCGCCTGGCTCAAGGCCTGTTCCCAGCTCGGATTGGCATCAAGCGCGCCTTTCCCGCCTTGGGCGATATCCGTCGTCGCAAGTACCGGTGCCACGCCAGCTCGCACGATATTGCCGTAGTGCTTTTGCACCCGGTCTTGCAAGATGGTGTTGAGTTCATCGGTTTTGAAGCCGGCCAACATGTTCGTTACTCGCTATCTCAAGGGGGCCGAATGCTACCAGCCATATGCCGTCTATCGGCAAGCGGAAATGGAACTTGAGATAGTCTTGCTTTGATGCTGCCGACCTCGCTCGTGCAAACAAGGCCCGCTTAAACGCCGCCCAGTGCGGCACTGAGTCGTTCAACCATGGTTTTCAGCTCGGCCAGCTCCGTTTCCAGCTGGCTGACACGCGCTTCCAGCTGCTGTTTGTCGGCGCCGGGCGCTGCTGATGGGTCGGGCTGGCTATCCAAGGCAGGTGCGCCTGCCAACAGCTGGCACCAGCGGTTTTCCCGCGCACCGGGCTGGCGCGGCAGCTCCTGCACCAGGCTGCCATCCTGGCGAGCCGCCAGCTCATGCAAAAAGCCTTCAACGGCGGAGATATCGGCAAATTTATGCAGGCGTTCGCAGTTGATGCGCAATTCGCCCGCTGTTTGCGGGCCGCGCAGCATCAGTACGGCCAGCAGGGCAATCGACTGGCTCGGTACGCCAAGTACCCGCTCCATATTGTGGGCAAAGCGCGTGACGCGGCTGCCGCTGGTCTCGATGATCAGGCTGTATTGCTTCAGGCTGGCGAGGGCTTCCGCAATATCGGCCTCACTCGCATCCATGACCGGATCGCGGCTGGTCTTCTGGTTGCAACCGGCTTGCAGGGCGTTGAGTGACAGTGGATAGGTGTCGGGAACGGTGCGCTGTTTTTCAACCAGCACACCCAGAATCCGGGTTTCGAGCAGGGAGAGCGGCGACAGGGTGGTCATGGTGGTTCCGTTTCATCAACACGGCGCTGATTATCGCTGAAGCGGCCAGCAAAACTGTCAGCAATTTGCCATGCTGGATTTCAGGTGGGCAGATTGTTTGCACGGGCTTGGTATGGGAGATCCATCATGGCAACACAGCCAGTCGACTCGGCGCTTGATGATTCCATAGGCGCATTGCTGTATCTGTATCTCTGGCCGTTCTGGATGTTTGAGGATGTCAGCCGGGGCAATCTCTTGGAGCAAGCTGCAGCTTACCGGCATAACCGGGAAAAGCGCGGCTATTTGCCGGCCTATATCCTGAAATGGACCATTCTGTTTGCCCTGTTCATGGGCGCCATCGATCTGTTCGAGACTCTCGGTAAAACCGGGGTGTTGATCTGGCAGGTCGCGGTATTGCTGGCCGGTGTGTTTGGCATGTTTGCCAGTTGGTCGTTTGTGATCGCCATCCAGATTACGGTTGCCTATGTGTTCCTGTGCCGTTGGCGGCATTTGTAGATAGCTAGCGTTGCCGGCATGGGCTCTATGGCAAAAGCGACTGTCCGTACCACTGTAATCAAACTCAATCAGGCCGCACCGGCCAAGCCGGCACCGGGGGAGGCGTGCAATGGTTGCGGTGTATGCTGCAGCTGCGAGCGCTGTCCGCTTGGCATGCTGCTGTTCCAGCATCGGCACGGGCGTTGTGAAGCGCTGATCTGGCAAGAACAACAGCGACGCTATGCCTGCGGGTTGCTGCTGCGGCCAGTGCGGTATATCCCTTGGGTGCCGGTGCGCTATCAGCCGCTATTGCGCCGCTGGATTGCCCGCAGCATCGCAGCAGGGCGCGGATGTGATGCAGCAGTATCGGTAGAGCCGACTTAATGGGCAGCGCGCCAGCCAGCCTGGCTGCCGGGGCGTGGTTCAGCTGGCCGGCTTGCCGGGAACCGAGTCGCAGAAATAGGTCATGCGCTTGCGCGGGTTCAGGTAGTTGAATACCTGCTGTGGCAATAGCGCCGGGCGGATGCTTTTTACGATGGTCAATTCCTCTTCTTCTTCCAGATCGAGAATGATCGCCTCATGCTTGGGCACGGCCGGGTCATAGATCATCACGGTTGGCTTGAGCGGCTTGTTCGAATTCACTGCCATCACAAGGCCCAGCGCATTATTGGACAGCTGGACCAGCGAGCCGGGCGGGAACACCCCCATGCAACGAATGAAGACACCGAGCGGCTTGGCCTCGAAGCGGCCACGATACTGGGCGAACATGACCGACAGTGCCTCGTAGGGCGTGAGCGAGTCGCGCGGATTGGGGCGATTGCACAGATTGTCATAGGTGTTGACGATGGCCACCAGTTTGCTCAATGGCAAGATGCCTTCGCCACTGAGGCCATGCGGATAGCCGCTGCCGTCGACATGCTCATGGTGCTGGAACACGATGGCCAGCGCCTCAGGCCCAAGGCCGAGTTTCTTGCCGATATCGAGGCCGTATTCCACATGGCGCATCATCAGGTCCTGCTCGCTCGGGCTCAGCGAATCGGTCTTCATCAGCAGCTTTTCCGGTAATTCCACCTTGCCGATATCGTGGAACATGGCGCCTATTCCCAATTCGGTCAGCTCATCGCGCCCCAGTTGTAACTGTTTGCCGACCATCAGCCCCAGTACCGCCACATTGAGCTGATGAAAATAGGCATCTTCGCTACCCATCTTGTCATTCATCAGGTGGATGGCGATATCGCGCTCGGTCAGCATCGAGTCGACCAGGTCCTGCACCAGGGCCTTGGCTTCCTTCATGGATTCTTCCGGCCGGGCGAACAGATTGCGGGTGATCGACTTGACCGCCTTGGCGGCGCCATTGAACTTGCGCTCACACTCATTGAGCGCCATGCGGTGCTTGGCGAGCTTTTCGACGCGGGCTTTCTTGGCCGCGATGGCGGCCAGCTGGGCTTCGCTTGGGCCGGCTGCTACCGGGGCCGGCTCGGTGGGGGGTGGCAAAGGTTGTGCGTCGCCGCGCTTGGGGTCGATACGGATGCGCTCCAGCCCCAGGGCGCGCAGGGTGTCGATCTGGCCTTGGTTCTTGATCTTGAACTGGTTGAAGGTAAAGGGATGGGCGGTCCAGTCCAGCTCCAGCCGCACGTATAAACCGATGCAGAGCTGTTCGGGCCGGATATAGACGGGATCGCTGGGTTGACTCATGGCTGGCCAGGTTTGATTGCGCGCAAGGCCGACGCCCTGTGGCTCGTTTAGAATAGCAAAGTCCCAATATCCCGATGCCGAATCCTTGCCATGAGCGCCGATACCTGTAGCGACAGCACCATCATCACCGAAACCCGCAACTGGCTGGAACGTGCAGTGATAGGCCTGAACCTCTGCCCGTTTGCCAAATCGGTGTATGTCAAGAACCAGGTGCGACTGGTTGTCAGCCAGGCGCGGCATCTGGATAGCCTGCTTGATGATCTGGATCGCGAGCTGGATCTGCTGGTGAGCAGCAGTGCGGATGACATCGATACCACCTTGCTGATTCACCCCTATGTGTTGACCGATTTTCTCGATTACAACGATTTTCTCGATGTGGCCGATGGGGTGGTGGCCGAGCATGAGCTGGAAGGCATTATCCAGATTGCCAGCTTTCATCCGGACTATCAGTTCGAGGATACCGAGCCCGATGACATCAGCAATTACAGCAACCGCGCGCCGTATCCCACTTTGCACTTGTTGCGGGAAGCCAGCCTGGATCGGGCGGTGGCGGCATTTCCCGAGGCGGAAAGCATCTATCTGCGCAATATCGAGACCTTGCAGCGCCTCGGGTTGGCAGGCTGGCGGCGAGTAATGGCAGGCGATGCGGGCGAGTAAACACGGGCCTTCCGGCCCCAGCTTGCCCGAGCTTGCGCTGAAATGCTTTGCCTTGGGCCGATTTATCCTGTACAAAGCTGGTCGCTGGCAGTTCAAGTCGTAGGTTCCAGGCAGTTCCCGTACCGTTGCGGTATTCCGAGGCGCCCTTCCTTTGTTTGATCGTCCGCATTCTTTTTTTACTTTCCAACAAGGAAATTCATCATGGCAACCGGTACCGTAAAGTGGTTCAACGACGCTAAGGGCTTCGGCTTCATTACTCCTGACGAAGGCGGCGACGACCTGTTCGCGCACTTCTCGCAAATTCAATCGAACGGTTTCAAGTCGCTGCAAGAAAACCAGAAGGTT
>NZ_JAYRLZ010000347.1:0-3900 GCF_041904975.1 Chitinimonas sp.
TGATGAAGGCCTATCGTTCCGCCTTGTCGAGCGCGCTTCGCATGGTGATCATCACCGTGCTGTTCATACTGGCAGCCAAGCTAGGCGAGGTGTTCTCGCTGCATGGCTATCTCACCCCGGTGTGGCCGCCCGCCGCCGTGGCCTGTGCCGCCGCCCTGCTCTACGGCCCGCGCAGCCTGGCCGGCGTGGTGCTGTATATCTACTACGACTATGTGTCGGTCGACTTCAACATGGCCGCCCGCTATGCACGCGGCTTGGTCGAGCCGTCAGCCATGTTGCTCACCGCCAGCCTGCTGCACCTGGGCGCCCGGCGCGCAAAGATGGATCTGGCGCTTGCCACCATCCGCGCCAATCTGGTGCTGGTGGGCAGCGGCATCGCCTATACCGCGCTTAATGCCGCCCTCGCCACCGTGGGCTATTGCGGTCTCGTCCATACGCCGCGCTGCGAAGCCAATGGCTGGCTCAACCACTGGCTGCAATTCGGCCTGGGTGATCTGTTCGGCATCCTGATCTGCTTGCCGGCGCTGGTGTCCTGGGGCTTGCGGCTCGATGGCGGCGCGCGTGCCAGCCTGCCCGACCCCGCCAGCTACCGCCCGGTTCCCTTGCGCACCTCACGCCAACAATGGGCATTCATCGCCACCGGCCTGCTGGCTACCGCGCTGTCCTGGTGGTACACCCGCTTTGCCGCCCTGCCGGTGCATATGATCGGCTTTCTCACCCTGCCCTTGCTAGTCTGGGCCGCCTTGCGCTTTGCCCCGCTGTTCGTGCATACCGCCATCCTGGTGTGCGGCCTCGTTACCATCAGCCTGCAGCTTACCGCCCATGGCGGCATCGTCGGCGATGTGGGGACGCATCTTGCCTCGCTGTGCCTGTTCCTGCTCAGCCTGTCGGTGCTCACGCTCCTGGTTACTGCCTCAATCCAGCAGCAGCGCCAGCTGGCCGCGAACCTGGCGCACCGTGCCGAGCAAGCGCGTACCGAGATGATTCTGGCCGCCGCACCCGAGGCCATCATCAGCATCGACGGGCGTGGCATGGTCAGCTACTGGAACCCGGCTGCCGAACGCATCTTCGGCTGGCGCAGCGAGCAGGTGATCGGGCGGCAGGTGCATAGCTTCCTGCTGCCCAGCCTGCGTCGCAGTCATGCCGACGCCGGCCTGCAACGCTTTCTCGCCTCGGGCAAAGGCCCCTTGCTGGAGCAGGTGGTGGAGGTGGAGGGCCTGCATGCCGATGGCCGCCTGATCCCGATCGAGCTGGCGCTCACCGCCTACCAGAATGGCCGCGAATGGAATGCCACCGCCTTTGTGCGTGATATCAGCGACCGCAAGCAGCAGGAAACCGCGCTGGCCGCCGCCGAAGTACGCGCCCGCGAGCTAACCGACAAGCTACCCCTGGCGGTATTCCAGCTGCGCTTTGTCAATGAGCAGCCCAAATTCACCTTTGCCAATGCGCAATGGCAGGAATTCGGCCCCTCGCCCGAATCGATCATCGACGATGCACAGCAGGCGCTCGACCTGATCTTCGAGCGCGATATGGCGTCGGTGTATTCCTCGATGCGCGAGGCGGTCAAGGCCTCGCTGCCCTGGGAGCACGCCTTCCGCATCCGCCGCTGCGATGGCGAGCAACGCTGGATCTGGGGCGAGGCGCGCCCCTCCATCTCGCGTAGCGGCGAGTTGATGTGGAACGGTTTCTGGCAGGACATCACCGAAACCCAGCGCACAGCCGCCGAACTGGCCAATGCGCGCGACCAGGCCCAGCACTCGCAGCGGCGTCTGATCGATCTCTCCGACGCCCTCCCCTTGGCGATCTTCCAGCTGCGGCTGGAAATCGACGGCCATCTGCATTACCAGTTCGCCAGTGCCAAGGTACGCGAGGTGCTCGGCATCGACTTCGTCGAACTGCAAAGCAATCCGGACGCGCGTTGGCGCCATGTGGTGCCGGAAGACCGGCAACGCTGCCAGGCGATCGTGCGGCGCGCCATCGCCAACAAGGCCCATACCGATTTCGAGCATCGCGTCATGCTCGATGGCCAATTGCACTGGGTACAGGTCAAATCGGTGTGCAGCATGCAGCCCGATGGTGCCTGGGTGTGGAATGGCTGCTGGAGCGATATCACCGCCTCGCGCCTGCAGGCCGATGCGCTGCAGCTGGCCAAGACCCAGGCCGAGGAAGCCACCCGCGCCAAGTCGATGTTCCTGGCCAATATGAGCCATGAAATCCGCACCCCGATGAATGCCATCATCGGCATGGCCCATCTGGCACTGAAAACCGCGCTCAGCCCCAAGCAGCGCGACTATCTCGACAAGATCCACACCGCCGGCGTGTCGCTGCTCGGCATCATCAACGATATTCTCGACTTTTCGAAAATCGAGGCCGGCAAGCTCGATCTGGAATCGGTCGAATTCGATCTCGACGAGGTACTGGCCAATGTCGCTGCCGTCACTGCCGGTCGCGCCCAGGACAAGGGCCTCGAATACCTGATCGATGTACCGCCCGGCGTGCCGCGCCGCCTGCGTGGCGACCCGCTGCGCCTGGGTCAGGTGTTGATCAATCTGGTCAACAATGCAGTCAAGTTCACCGAGGCGGGGGAAGTGGCGGTATCGGCCAGTGTGGAGCGCCACGATGGCGAGGCGGTATGGCTGGCGTTTACCGTGCGCGACTCCGGTATCGGCATGAGTGCCGACCAGTGCGCCAGCCTGTTCCAGGCCTTTACCCAGGCCGATGGCAGCACCACCCGCAAATTTGGCGGCACCGGCCTGGGCCTGTCCATTTCGCGCCGGCTGGTGGAGATGATGGGGGGCAGCATTTCGGTGGAGAGCGCGCTGAACCATGGCTCCACCTTCCGCTTCTCTGCCCGCCTCGATTTGGTCAAGGCGCCCGCAGCCAGCAGCCGGGTGCTGCCGGAGCTGCTCAACGGCATCCGTATCCTGGTGGTGGATGACAATGCCAGCGCCCGCGAGGTGCTGACCGATGCGCTGGCCGATCTGCCGTTCGAATTGCAAGCGGTCGATTCCGGCGCCGCTGCCTTGGCGGCCATCCGCAATGCCGATGCCGACCGGCCATTCCGCGTGGTGCTGACCGACTGGCAGATGCGCGGCATCGATGGCATCGAGCTGGTGCGGGCAGTCAAATCCAGCGAATCGCTGCGCCAGCCGCCCTTGATGGTGCTGGTGACCGCCTTCGGCCGCGAGGAAATCCGCAACCGCGCCGAGCAGGCAGCGGTCGATGGCTTCCTGCTCAAACCGGTCAATCGCTCGGCACTGATCGACACCCTGGTCACCCTGATCAGCAATCAGGCCGACGCCGACCATGAGCTGCCCGCCACGCCGGCGCCCAGCCCCTCGCAAGGACATCGCGTGCTGGTGGTGGAAGACAATGAAGTGAACCAGCAGGTCGCCAGCGAGTTGCTGCAAAGCATGGGTCTCGATGTCGACATTGCCGGCAATGGCCAGGAGGCGCTCGACATACTGGGCAGCCGCCCGCTCGACCACTATTCGCTGGTATTCATGGACCTGCAGATGCCGGTGATGGATGGGCATGCGGCAACGCGGGCGATCCGTGCCGACCGCCGCTATGCCGGCCTGCCCATCATTGCCATGACCGCGCACGCCATGCGCGAGGAACGCGAGCGCTGCCTGCAAGAAGGCATGCAGGACCACATCAGCAAACCCATCGACCCGGAGCGCCTGATGAGCACGACACGCCGCTGGCTCAATCAAGAAATCAGCCCGCCTCGCGATACGCCGGCGAGCCATGATCTACCCATCATTGCCGGGCTTGACCGTGCGGCCGGTCTGCGCCGGGTGGCCGGCAACCAGGCGCTGTACCAGCGCCTGCTCGACCAGTTTGCCGCCCGCTATGCCGGCCATGCCGAGCAGATCGCCGCCCAAATCGACAGCAATC
>NZ_JAYRLZ010000348.1:0-385 GCF_041904975.1 Chitinimonas sp.
CTCCCTCGACCTCCAGCACATAGTCTCCGGCCGGCACGGCGGCGATCACCGCCTCATCCTTATTGCTGCCCTCGCTCCAGCTTTCACCGTCGTCGTAGCCATGGTATTCGCTGATCTCGCGCGATAACTGGAACACCTCACCACTATTGCGGTTGGTCAGTGTCAACTCGGTATCCAGCCAGCCATTGTCGACATTGGTTTGCTGCTCGACCCGGATATCGCTGCTGTCGCCACTGATATGCAGCAGTGGATTGCTGATGCTGTCATGGCTCATGCCGCTCTCGATCAGCAAATCGCCCTGCCAGACGGTTGAATGATCCTTGATGAGCAACAAAGAAGCCTGGATCGCCAGCGCCACCGCCACAAAGGCAATAAACCCGAGCCA
>NZ_JAYRLZ010000348.1:395-3855 GCF_041904975.1 Chitinimonas sp.
GGCGCAACGCCGGTCAGCTCGGGCAACGGACGCGGCGGCTTGAAAGCCGCGCGCACCTGGTCGGCACTCAGGTATTCCGCCAGGGTCCAGGTGATTTCGCGCTCGGTGCGCTCGCACGACAGCATATATGGCGGCGCAATGAAATCATCCACCGTGGTCGTGTCGCCCACGCAGACGCGCCAATTCATCTCGCCGATTACCTGGACCACCTCGGCCGGATACTGCGAAAATTGCTTGTAGCGCTGCTTCAGATAATCGATGGTCGGCTGCTTGCCTCCCTTTACCACCGGTTGGCGGCTGGCCGGCTTGCCCAGGCTCCAATGACCATTGGACTCGATCAGCCAGGCGTAGCCGGCCGCCTCGCTATGCAGCAGATATTCATCCCAGTAGTAGCTGACCTCGCCATAGCGGCTGGCGCGATTCAGGTAGCCGATGATGGTGTAGTCGCGCCCCGCCAGCTTGCCGCGGCTGCCCACCGCCAGAAACGGCTCGTCCAGGGTACGCAAGGAGCCGCTGAGTATCTTCAGGTCCGGGTCGGCTGCATCGACTACCGCGCCGCAATGACCGCAGCCCACCACCTTGGTGTCGGGGCTGCTGATGCTGATCGGCGCGCCGCAGCTGGTGCATTTGAAACCATGGGCCTGGGCACGTTTGGGTTTGACGGGCTTATTCGGCGCGCTCGGGTCGAGTAGCGCATCCAGCGTGACCACCTCGCCCAGATACACCCGTGGTGGCGACTCGCTGAAATCCAGGCTGGCAAACTGGTCTTCAAATCGCAAATCCACCGCCGGCGCCGCATAGCCGGGCGCGGCGCGGAATGGCAGCTCGCCCTCTATCGCCACACAGGTGGCCGATTCGATATTGCTGACGGTGAACACCTTGTCGCCAAGCCGCGCATTCAGGCCCGGCTTGAATGCATCAAATGGCGGTAGCTGGGCCTTCAGTGCCTTTTCGAAGGTGACATAGCACAGCCCGGAGCCTTCAGACAGCCAGCCCTGCCGGCCATCATCGAACTGGGCATACCATTCGTTCCAGTAGCCTTCGGCGTACTGCAGCTGCAGCCGTCCGATCAGCTGAAAACCGACCTTGCGATACTGGCCGCGCCAGCGCAGCGCAAACGGGCTGCGATCCTCGGCCAGCTCGGCCATCTTGCCGAGGTTTTCCAGATCGATATCGTGTCGCACCAAGGTGCTGCGGCAGTATTCGCAGACTGCCATCACCGAAGCTGCAGAATGAAATTCGACCTGCGCGCCGCAGGAGGGGCATGGAGCTACACGCATGGCGGATCAAAAATGGCAGGCCGGATTCAGGTTTGTGGCGGGTATGCCGGCAGGCTGCAGCCTGATGGCAAAACGTCTGCAGAGCCTAGCACAGCGGCGGCTTTAGGCAAGCCGCCGCTGTCGAGCCCGCACATTCGCTGCTATGCTGGTCCGCTCCGGCCTGCGGCCAATTATTCAACCCACCTATCCATGGCACTCAGCGAATCCGTCCGCCGTACCTTGCGCGTGCTGATCACGCCACCGCAGCGCCTGCAGTCGCATATTTTGGCCTGCGACGCCGCTGGACAGCCATTGGCCAGCCTGGCACTCGAGCTATCGATTTCGCGCGGTGGCGGGCTGTCGGTAATTGAATCCGGTGAAGATGGCGAATTGCTGAACGCCTGCGAAGTGGGCTGGCCCGACGGCCTGGCCGAGCTGGGCCCAGTCGCGCTGGCGCATGCCATGGCAGTGCTGTGGGCCAAAGCGGCCGAGGAAAGGTTGCCACGCGGGCTTGCCGCGATACACAGCAGCAGTCAGCTGACGTCGCCAGACGGAAACATGGTTTTGCCGGCCTGGCATTACCAGATGACCGACAACGCGGGAGAGCTGAGGCTTATCGCCTCCGGGCAGACACAGCGCACGGTGCGGCTAGCGCACGGCGAGCTCAAGTCCCTGCGACAGCTGCTGGTCTTGCTGCAACATCAGGCGGTCGCGCCGGATTGATCGCAGGCGCACCCTGGCGCTCAGTTGCGATCAGACAGTGCGCGCTGCAGCTCTTCCAGCGTCAAGCCGCTGGCCTGCGCGGCCTTGAGTATCTCTTCGCGCGCCTGGCGCTTGCGGCGCAGCAGCTCGACCCGCATTGAAACCGCATCAGCCTCGGCCGCTTTTTGCGCCACAACATCATTTTGCTCGGCTGCCGGCACTACCGGTTCTATTTTTGGCGCCGCATCGCCAAATAGCGCCGCCAGGGCAGCCCTGGCTTGCGCGGCATCCATTTCAGAGGAGTGTTTCTTGCTCATGCTAACAAGCTATCTTGCCTGACTCGAATAAGCGCAATACATAAACGCACTGGCGCTTTCTATCGAGATCGTTGTAATCAAACCTGCCGGAATGCGTAGAGGAAGATTCCGGCTCTTCGGCGGACTGGTCCTGATTCCATGCCGCAAATCAGCCAGTCAGGCGAGCTTGCCGCCAATCACTGCTTCATTGCCATGGTGCGCCGTTGTGGCCGTATGCATAAACACCAAGCCGCAATAAACCCGGCCGCTAGACGTATCGCAGACGCATCATGACACCGAATGCCAAACACGCCTACCCGATCAATATGCATTCAAGGCAAATTGGCGCAATTAAGCAAATAAGCTGACAAAACCAGCGCAATATCAGCCCATCAATACCCTGCCAGGCGCGCCGCCCCCAGATAGCTGCCGCTGGCACCGAGATTCAAGATGGCCTTGCCATCGTAAAAATACGTCTGGCCATCTTTCATGCCGATGCAGATGCCGGAGCGCGCATAGCAGCGGCCGTAATAGCCGGCAATAGTCTGCGAATTCTCGCCATTGGCCTGCAATAGCGCCGGATAGGTCGCCTCGGCCCAGTCCAGTATGCTGTCCTGATCACCATTGCTGGCAGCATTGGCATCGGCGCTGCGTACAAAAGGCACGGCAAGCCGGCTGCAAGACTGGTTCAGGCCGTCGGTCGCGCACACCAGCAGATCATGGTTGCCGGGCGCCACCGCATCCATCGGCACCGTGAATGCCTGCACGCCGGTCTGCTGGTTGGCGTATTGCGCCACCTGCTTGCCGTCCACATATACCGTCAGCAACAGTGGATTCGCGCTACTCAATTGCACTACCAGCGGCAGGCTGCCCGCCACGGTGGGCAGGCTGTGCATGCTGGCACCGGCCAGATAGAAACTGCGCGAATTGGTGAATTCCAGCGGCTTGATGCGCAGATAACTGACCTTGCCTGCCCAGGGTGCCGGATTGGGCGTGTTCTCCAGCCAGATATTCGGCATATCCAGCCACACCTCGCGCAAGCCCGGGTAAAGAATGACATCGTGCGACACATGACCCGGGTCGGCATCGCCATTGAGCCAGATGTAGCGCGAGATGGCGCCCACGGTCAGTTCATTCTGGTCGGCCGCATTGAATGGCACATACATCTTTACCCGGAACAGACGATAGATGCTGGCGTCGATC
>NZ_JAYRLZ010000349.1:0-3844 GCF_041904975.1 Chitinimonas sp.
AGGACGATGGCGACTGGCGCATTCCGAATATCGAGCGAGAGTCCGTACCCGAAGAGCAGTATCAGTGCGATGGGCAGGAAGATACCTATCGCCAGGTTGCTCTTGTCGCGTATCAGCTGGCGAAACTCCTTGATGGTGAGCGCCCTGAGCCGTCGCCAAAAATGACTCAAGTTTCGTGGGAGCCAAGTCGATTGGGTTTGCATCATCAGGCCTCCACCGCATTGAAGCCGGTCTGCCTGCTTTCGCGCGCCTTCTTGATAATCTCCAGGAACGCCTCATTCATGTTCGCCGCACCAGAAGCCTGGCTGCGAACTTCGTGAGGTGTTCCAATCGCCAGCAAGCGCCCGGCATCCTGGATGACGATGCGGTCGCAATACTCAGCTTCCTCCATGAAGTGCGTCGTCACGATGATGGTGGTGCCTTCGGCAGCAAGCGTCGTGATGCGCCGCCAGAAAGCGCGACGAGCGAGTGGGTCGATGCCACTTGTAGGCTCGTCGAGAAAGAGAATCTCGGGGCGATGTATCAGGGCCGTGGCCATGGCCAGCCGCTGTTTGAAACCGCCGGGAAGCTCACCGCTTCGTTCGTCTTTCTTTTCCCGCAGCTGAAATTCGTCTAGCGCTCGCTCTACCTGGGCATACAGCTCCTGTCTGCCCAAGCCATAGGCGCCTCCGAAGAACGTGAGGTTTTCGGTGACGGACAGATTTCCATACAGGGCAAACTTCTGGGAGACATAGCCGATGCGAGCGCGAGCAGGTGCTCGGGCGGTTCTCAGGTTGAAACCCGCCACCTCGAGGAAGCCACTGGTCGCCGGGAGCAGGCCGCAAAGCATGCGGAATGTGGTCGTCTTCCCCGCGCCATTGGGCCCGAGTAGACCGAAGATTTCGCCTCGGCGAACGCTGAACGAGGTACTGGCAACCGCTGTAAAGCTGCCAAATTGGCGAACCAGGTCGCGGACCTTGATTAACTCGATTGGGTCCTTCGTGTCGAGCTGTACAGACGAATTCTTGGTCTCAACCGCATCCTCGTGGCCGTCCTGGGTCGCACGCTCGCGCAGGAGGGTCATCACTCCATCTTCGAGGCGGGAGGGAGTGGCCTCGCATCGAGCTCCCAGAAGTATTCCTTCAAGGTCACGAGGCTCCGTGCCCCCAGCCTGGATAAAGCGCACCGCGCCGCTTTCCGGCACAGCATCGAGAACATGCCTCTTATCGTCGATAAGTCTCGCCTGTAGCGTCCTGGCCAACTCACCTTCCCGCGGATAGGCAACAAAGCAACGGCCCTTGGCCGGCCGGCACAGTTCATCCGGTGTGCCCTGGGCTAGCACTTGCCCTTCAGTCATTACGATGACGTGCTTACAACGCTCTGCTTCGTCCATGTAAGCCGTGCTCACAATCACCGGAAGACCTTCTTCCTCGACTAGCTGCTGCACGATGCGCCACAACTCACGGCGGGAGAGCGGGTCAACGCCGACGGTCGGTTCGTCGAGAAGAAGTAGCCGGGGGGAACGTACCAGCGTGCAGGCCAACCCAAGCTTTTGCTTCATGCCGCCCGATAGATTTCCTGCCAGGCGATTGGTGAATGCGGCCATGTCTGTCATGGACAGCATGCGGTCAAAGCGTTCTCGACGCTCATCCATTGGTACGCCGTGCAGGTCGGCATAGAGATTAAGGTTCTCCATGACGCTCAGGTCTTCATAGAGGCCAAAGCGTTGAGGCATGTAGCTGATGAGGTCTTGTACCTCCTGGGGCTTGGCGGCCACATCAATGCCCAGTGTGTAGAGGCTCCCTGAATCCGGCTTCATCAGACCAGCGATTAACCGTATGAGTGTGGTCTTGCCCGCGCCATCAGGCCCCACGAGGGCGGTGAGCTGCCCTTTGGGAATCGAGAGGGTGATGCCGTTCAATGCCGGCCCGCCAACCGCTCCTTTGAAGCGTTTGACGACATCCTTTGCATCAACGGTGAGAGCAGTTGTGGTCATGATTTGCCGAGTGCCTCGGGGTGATTAGGGCACCAAGCGGACAGTGGCTGGCATGCCCAGCCGTAGCTGGTCGTCAGGGTCCTTGACCAGTACGCGGACCTCATAGACAAGGCTCGTTCGTAGCTCTTCCGTTTGGACGGGTTTGGGCGTGAATTCCGCTACCGAGGAGATATATCCAACCTCCCCGGCGATGGATGCGTCAGGAAGTCCGTCTATTTTGACCTCAGCCGGCATCCCTGGCCGGACACGGGCAAGCTGCGCCTCATTTACGTAAGCGCGTATCCATTTGGGTTGCACGATGGCCAAGGCGTAGACCGGTTTTTGCGGCGACGCCATGTCGCCCGGCTCGGCTAATCTGGAACGCACGACGGCATTGGTCGGAGCTTTCAATTCAGCCAGTGAAATGCGATGCCGGAGTAAAGCCAACGACTCTTCCGATGCCTTGAGCTGGGCTGCCGCCTGCTCGATGTCTTCAGAGCGCGGACCTAATTTGGCGAGGCGTAGGGCCATTGATTGGTCTTCAACTTTTGCACGAGCCGCCTTTAATGTCGCTGCGGCCCGGTCCAATTCCTGGCGGCTAACGCCTCGACCATGAGTTTCCTCTGCGATGGATTGCATCCGCTGGAAATCCAGCTCGGCCAACTTTGCATCGGTAGTAGCAGCATCCACCCGGGCCTGCGCCTGACCTATTTCTTCCGGGCGCGAACCGTTGCGTAAGCGCAGCAAAGCCTTCTTGTTTACCTCGATTTGAGCCTCGGTCTGAGCCGCCTGAAGCTCGAGCGTGCGAGTGTCGAGCACCGCCAGAACTTGGCCAGCTGTGACCTTCGCCCCTTCCTCAACCCGCATTTCAACAATGCGCTCGCTGTCCTGGAAGGCCAGTGAAACCTGACGGATGTCGACGTTGCCAAGCAGCGTGATGTCGTTCTTCTGCGAGGAGTTTCCGCTCCACAGCCAAGCGCTGACACCAACGACTCCAACAACTGCTATCGCAACTCCGGCGAGAATTTTCCGGTTCATATTCGATGCTCCTGCGCTTGACGTTCTCGATAGACGCACTATATTCAAATTCAATTTGAATTGCAACTATGGTAGCATTCGGGCATCAAGATTGGGTTGAAAACTATGGCTGGACGTAAGAGAGCAGCGCGTGCCGATGGAGATGCAACTCGAGCCCGCCTCCTGGAAGTTGCCGGGCAGCTATTTGCACGACTTGGCTATGCAGGGGCCGCAAACAAAGCGATTTGCGAAGCGGCCGGAACAGACCTTGCCGCCATCAATTACCACTTTGGCGGCCGCGACGGGTTGTATCAAGCAGTGCTCTTCGAAGGATATGAGCAGCTGATTAACCTTCAGAAGCTCAAGGAAATTCACGCTCGGCAGGATTCTGCGGAGAACAAACTATCCGCAGCCATCGACATGATTGTCGACCGGCTTTACGACGAAGGGGGCTGGCATGGACGTGTATTCGCCCGGGAGTTGGTTGCACCTTCTACCCACCTAGCAGCCCTCGTTCGAGAAGGGGTGATGCCGCGCTTCAAGCTCATGAGCGACATCCTTTCGGAAGTTACTGGATTCAGCGCACAGGACCCGGCGTTGTTGCGGTGCGTTCTGAGCGTCATCGCACCGATGCTGATGATGCTGGTAGTGGACCGCGATACGCCTACTCCATTTCGCGCATTGATGACGCGGCCCGCAGATGAACTCAAAAGCCATCTCAAGCATTTTGCTTTGGCAGGATTACTGGCCACCAAGGAGCAAGCCAGCCGCCGAGGTAGCTAACGCTACACCGCGACGCTACTCCAGACCGGTCGTTGCGTCACCAAAGCATAGACTGACCGCTCAGGGTCGAACCCGGCCTTTAGACCAAGC
>NZ_JAYRLZ010000038.1:0-22390 GCF_041904975.1 Chitinimonas sp.
GACTTTATCCGCCGCATGAAGGGCGAGAAGTTCGTATACCTGCACCCGCTCCTGGCACCGGTGCTGGCACCCACCTACGGCATCATGGTGTACCAGGAACAGGTGATGCAGGCAGCGCAGGTGTGCGCCGGCTACTCGCTCGGCGGCGCCGACCTGCTGCGCCGCGCCATGGGTAAGAAAAAGGTCGAAGAAATGGCGCAGCAGCGCGCCATGTTCGTGGAAGGCGCCGCCAAGCTCGACATCAGCAGCGACAAGGCCAACGAGATCTTCGACTATATGGAGAAGTTCGCCGGCTACGGCTTCAACAAGTCGCACGCCGCCGCCTATGCCCTGGTGGCCTATCACACTGCCTGGCTCAAGGCCCACCACTGCGCGGCCTATATGGCCGCCACCATGTCGACCGAACTCGACAATACCGACCAGCTGCAGTTCTTCTATGACGACTGCCGCGCCAACCGCCTGGTATTCCTGCCGCCCGATGTCAACCACAGCGTCTACCGCTTCCTGCCGGTATCGCGCACCGAAATCCGCTATGCACTGGGCGCCATCAAGGGCACCGGCGAGGCAGCGGTCGACCATATCGTTGCCGAGCGCGAGAAGAATGGGCCATTCAAAGACCTGTTCGACTTCTGCCATCGCACCGACAAGCGCATTGTCAATCGGCGGGTGATCGAGGCGCTGATACGCGGCGGTGCGTTCGACGCCATCTGCGATCATCGCGCCAGCCTGATGGCATCGGTCGGCCTGGCGCTGGAAGCGGCGGAACAGGCAGCGGCCAATGCCAATCAGGGCGGCCTGTTCGATGCCTTCGAGCCCGAGCCGGAACACCGCCTGCAGCTGATCGATGTGCCACGTTGGGATGAGACGCTCAAGCTCACTGAAGAGAAAACCGCCATCGGTTTTTACCTGTCCGGCCACCCGTTCACCGCCCAGGCCAAGGCAGTGCGCCCCTTTGCCAAGACCGAGCTATCGCGCCTGGTACCGCGCAAGGAAACGCAGTGGATTACCGGCGTGGTGCTGGAAATCCGCACCAAGATCGGCCAGCGCGGCAAGATGGCCTTCATCACCCTGGACGACGCCAGCTGCAAGCGCGATGTGATGGTGTATGCCGAAACGCTGGAAAACGCCCGCAACAAGCTGCGCGAGGATGCGCTATTGGTGATCGAAGCCAAGGTCAGCGAAGACAGCTATGGCGGCGGCAGCGGCCTGCGCATCAGCGCCGAGCGCATTCTCGATCTTGCCGAAGCACGCAGCCGCTTTGCCAAATCGCTGAACCTGGCCATTAACGGCAATGGCGACGCCATCCGCCTGCGGGCGCTGCTGGAGCCATTTGCCGGCGGCGACTGCCCGGTGCGCATCGACTACCGCAACCACAGCGCCGTTTGCGCCTTTCAGCTTGGCGATGGCTGGCGGGTGACCTTGCGGGACGAAATGCTGAGCGAGCTGAAGCGCTGGCTCGGCGATGGTGCGGTGAAGGTGCAGTTCTGATCCGCAGCGGGCTGTGCGCGAGGAAGCTCGTGCCGATGTCACCGTGCATTAGTCATACGCACGACCAACAGGAAAATCTGTAGACACAGAGGACAGGGAGAACACAGAGCACACAGAGAAAACAAAACCCAATAGGGTTTTCTCGGTGTGCTCTGTGGCCTCAGTGCTCTCTGTGTCTACAGACGTTGCTTTTTCTGTCCCCGCGCTGGCGCTCAGTGAACCTCGCTTGGCCAGGCGGTCATTTGGAGTGAAACATGGATAGTTATCTGATCAGCGGCGCCTCGCGCGGCCTCGGGCTGGGGCTGGCGCAAGCCGTGGCCCGGCGCGGCGGACGGCTGTTGGCGCTGGCTCGCCGGGAGAGTACCGAGTTGGCCGCATTGGGCGCACAGCTGCCGCACTATCGCTTTATTGCGTGCGATCTGGCCGACAGCGCCCACACCAGCGCGCTTGGCGCCACCCTGATGGCCGAAGTGGCGGGCTCAGGCGGCAATGCCTATCTGATCAATAACGCCGGGGTGGTCGAGCCGATTGCACCGGCCGGCCAATACGACGATGCCGCCTTGCTGCACTGCCTGTCGATCAATCTGGCGGCAGCCATCTTGTTGTCCAATGCCTTTATCCGCCAGTTCAGCGGCCGGGAGGGCGATTACCGCATTCTCAATATCAGCTCGGGTGCAGCACGCAAGCCGTATCCGGGCTGGAGCGCTTATTGCAGCAGCAAGGCCGGGCTCGATATGTACAGCCGCTGCGCCGGGCTTGAGCAGCAGGCGCTGGCCAACGGGGTGCGTATCGCCAGCGTGGCACCGGGGGTGATCGATACCGGCATGCAGGCCGCAATCCGCGGTCACGACAGCCTGTCATTTCCGCAAGTGGCGCAATTTCATCAATTGCAAGCCGATGGCCTGCTACGCAGCCCGGCACAGAGCGGCAGCGAGCTGTTGGCACTGTTGCATGGCGAGTTGTTGGGCTTTGGCAGCGTGCTGGATATTCGTGATCTGACGTGAGAGCCACACCAGCTGCCTTGTCGAGATCGACAAATTCGGGAAGAATGCGCCTTCCCGTTTGATTATCCAGTTTCTCCCCAATCGATCATGAACACATTCAACCAGCAAACCGGGCTGACTTGGCGATGGCGCTGACCGCGTCCTGAACCGTCGTTTTATCAACCGTTTGCTATTGAAAGTCGCATCATGACCGAACTCGAATTCGACGCGCTCGCGCGTCAAGGCTACAACCGCATCCCCGTCGTGCAAGAAGGTCTGGCCGACCTGTACACCCCGCTGTCGGTGTATCTGCGCCTGGCCAACCAGCCCTATTCCTACCTGCTGGAATCAGTGGTCGGTGGCGAGCGATTCGGCCGCTACAGCTTTATCGGCCTGCCCTCGCGCACTGTACTGACCGTGCGCGGCCAGACCAGCGAAGTAAGCTGCAATGGCGAGGTGGTAGAAACCCACCAAGGCGATCCGCTCGCCTTTATCGGCAGCTATTCCGAACGCTTCAAGGTACCCACCCTGCCCGGCCTGCCGCGCTTCGCCGGCGGCCTGGTCGGCTACTTCGGCTACGACACCATCCGCCTGATCGAGAAAAAGCTGGCTGCAGCAGCTAGCGCCAAGGCTGACCCGATCGGCGCCCCCGATATCCAGCTGTTGCTCAGCGAAGAAATCGCCATTTTCGACAATCTGAGCGGCAAGCTGTATCTGGTGGTGTATGCCGACCCAAGCCAGCCGCACGCCTTTACCCGCGCCCATTCACGCCTGCATGAGTTGCGCATGCAACTGCGCGAGCCGGTGCGCATGAGCCGCACCGAGCCGACGCCACTGACCACCGCCAAGAGCGAATTCGGCGAGACTGCGTTCAAGGCGGCAGTGGAAAAGGCCAAGCAATACATTGTCGACGGCGACATCATGCAGGTGGTGCTGAGCCAACGCATGAGCATGCGTTTCGAGCAGCCGCCTTTGACGCTGTACCGCGCCCTGCGCAGCGTCAACCCCTCGCCATACATGTTCTATTACCACCTTGGTGACACCCATATTGTCGGTGCCTCTCCGGAGATCCTGGTGCGCAACGAGAGCGGCACGGTGACGGTACGGCCGATCGCCGGCACCCGGCCGCGCGGCAAGAGCCGTGAAGAGGATCTGGCCCTGGAAACCGAGCTATTGGCCGACCCCAAGGAAATCGCCGAGCATGTAATGCTGATGGACCTGGGCCGCAACGATATCGGCCGCGTCGCCGAGATCGGCTCGGTCAAGGTCACCGATGACCGGGTGATCGAGCGCTACTCGCATGTAATGCACATCGTCTCCAGCGTGGAAGCAGCACTCAAGCCCGGCACCAGCAATATCGACATCCTGCGCGCCACCTTCCCGGCCGGCACGGTGTCGGGCGCCCCCAAGGTGCGCGCCATGCAGATCATTGACGAGCTGGAACCGAGCAAGCGCGGCATCTATTCCGGCGCGGTCGGCTATCTGGGATTCAATGGCGATATGGATGTGGCCATTGCCTTGCGCACTGCGGTAGTCAAAGACAAGACGCTATATGTGCAAGCCGGCGCCGGCATCGTTGCCGACTCTGTGGCTCAGTCCGAATGGCAGGAAACCCAGAACAAGGCCCGCGCCGTGCTGCGTGCCGCAGAGCTTGCACAACGCGGGCTCGATGCCTGAGCGCGGTTCACGCCGAAAAGCAGCGATATTGCTGTAAATCGAATTCAATATTTCCGCCATGCGTGAAGACAAGCACGAATGGACTGTGTCGCGCCACCCAGCGCGCGCTGCTTGCTTGCGATGAAAGGTGTTCCCATGCTGCTGATGATCGACAACTACGACAGCTTTACCTACAACCTGGTGCAGTATTTCGGCGAGCTGGGTCAGACGGTGGAAGTACATCGCAACGACGAAATCACGCTCGACGAGATCGCTGCCAAGGCACCGCACTATCTGGTGATTTCGCCCGGCCCCTGCTCGCCATCCGAAGCCGGCATTTCGGTTGCGGCTATCGAGCGCTTTGCCGGCCAGATCCCGATTCTGGGTGTTTGCCTTGGCCACCAGAGCATCGGTCAGGCCTTTGGCGGCAAGATCATCCACGCCAAGCAGCTGATGCACGGCAAGACCTCGCCAGTGACGCATACCAGCGCCGGCGTGTTCAAGGATCTGCCCTCGCCCTTTACCGCTACCCGCTACCACTCGCTGGTGATCGAACGCGAAAGCTGCCCGGACTGCCTGGAGATCACTGCCTGGACCGACGATGGCGAGATCATGGGTGTGCGCCACAAGACGCTGCCCATTGAAGGCGTGCAGTTCCATCCCGAGGCCATCCTCACCGAACACGGCCACCAGATGCTCGGCAATTTCCTCAAAGCCCACCGGCCGGGCGCATAGCAAGCGGCTAGCGGCCAAGCCCGCCGGCAGCGGCGCGACCAACACACAATATGCCACGCTGACCTCCCCCACCTCTGCGGATCTCACCATGATTAGCCCTCAAGCCGCCCTGAACCGCCTGATCGATGGCAATGAGCTGTTCTACGACGAAATGCTGTCATTGATGCGCCAGATCATGGCTGGCGAAGTGACGCCGGTGCAGACCGCCGCCATCCTGATCGGCCTGCGCGTCAAGGTGGAAACCGTGTCGGAAATCGCCGCCGCCGCCACCGTCATGCGCGAACTGGCCAGCAGCGTGGCAGTACAGGACAGGCGCCACTTGGTCGACACCTGCGGAACCGGCGGCGATGGCGCCCACACCTTCAATATTTCCACCACCGCTGCCTTTGTCGCGGCTGCCGCCGGCGCGCGGGTTGCCAAGCATGGAAATCGCGGCGTGTCGTCCAGCAGCGGCTCGGCCGATGTGCTGGAAGCCCTTGGCGTCAATCTGGCGCTCAGACCGGAACAAGTCGGCCGCTGCATCGACGAGATTGGTGTGGGCTTTATGTTTGCCCCCAATCATCACGGTGCCATGAAGCATGTCGCCCCGATCCGGCGCGAGCTGGGCGTGCGCACCATCTTCAATATCCTTGGCCCGCTCACCAACCCTGCCGCTGCCCCCAATCAAGTGATGGGCGTATTCCACCCGGATCTGGTCGGCATTCAGTGCCGCGTCCTCAAGACCCTGGGTAGCCAGCATGTGCTGATCGTGCATGGCGAGGATGGCCTCGATGAAATCAGCTTGATGGGGCGCACCCAGATTGCCGAGCTGCGCGATGGCGAAATTCGCGAATACATATTCGACCCACGTGAGCATGGTTTTTCGCTATGCAGCGCCGCCGATCTGCATGCAGCCAGCCCGGCCGCGTCGCGGGCGCGCGTAGAGGCGGTGCTGGCCAACGAGCCCGGCCCCTGCCGCGATATCGTGGTGCTCAATGCCGGCGCCGCCCTGTATGCAGCCGATCGGGTCGACAGCCTTGCCGACGGTTTTGCCGCCGCCGCCGCCGCCATTGCCAGCGGCGCCGCACGCGCCAGGCTCGATGCCTTGGTCGCCCTCACCCAATCCATGAAAGTCTGAATATGTCCGACATTCTCGCCAGAATCCTTGCCACCAAGGCAGACGAAGTGGCTGCGGCCAAACAGGCCAAGCCATTGACCGCACTGCGAAGTGAAGCAGAAGCGCAAGGTGATGTGCGCGACTTTGTTGCCGCGATGCGACAGAAGTACACCGACGGTGAGGCCGCGGTGATTGCCGAAATCAAAAAGGCCAGCCCATCCAAAGGCGTGATCCGCGACGATTTCCGGCCTGACTGGCTGGCAGCCGACTACGCCAGCCACGGCGCCGCCTGCCTGTCGGTACTGACCGATGTCGACTACTTCCAGGGCCATAGCGACTACCTGAGGGCTGCTCGCGCCGCCTGCAACATTCCGGTGCTGCGCAAAGACTTCATCATCGACCCTTACCAGATCCATGAAGCGCGGGCGATGGGGGCGGACTGCATTTTGCTGATCGTGGCGGCACTGGAGACCTCGCAAATGCTGGACCTGGAAGCCTTGGCACAGGAACTGGGCATGGCGGTACTGGTGGAATCGCATGACCGCCGCGAGCTGGAACAGGCGCTGCAGCTGCGCACACCCCTGATCGGCATCAATAACCGCAATCTGCGCAGCTTCGAGGTGAGCCTGAAAACAACACTGGATATGCTCGACGACATCCCCAGTGAGCGCATTGTCATCACCGAGTCCGGCATCGCCTCCACCGCCGATGTCGAGCTGATGCTCGAGCATGAGGTGTGGGCCTTCCTGGTCGGCGAAAGCCTGATGCGCGCGCCATCGCCGGGCGCTGCATTGCACAAATTATTTGGCAAGCAAGCTTGAAATCGGGGCCGCTGCCCACACATGGAGTACGGCCAGCAAGACGAATCAGGCAAAATGCGGGGAAACACTAGGTTGCGGCAATGCAACATGGCGGCTAAAATGTAACAGTCGCGTCATGTGTAACACGTATAAAGCATGACGTCGCTGATGGCAGTTAATCAGGTCAACGCCTGTTACGCAATGCATCCGATGTGACTGATTTGTTGCAGAAATCCAGCAAAACAGCGGTGCTGCAGCCTGTTTCGTCCAGACCAAATTGCCGTTCGTTGTAGTGAGCGCGCAGACTACGAAACAGCCTTTTCACCGGACAGGCCCCCGCATCGACTCAACAAGGAGAATTTCCCATGCGCAAGTCCCTGCTTGCTACCGCCCTTATCGGCGCTTTCTTCGCCCCGGCCGTTCTGGCTGACGGCGGTACCGTCACTCTGTACGGTATTGCAAACGTACCCGTTCAATTCGTCAAGTCGGCCTCCGGCAACACCACTACCAACCAGGTAGCGGTTGGTAACGGCCCAGCCGGCTTCGGCATCAATTCGCCTAGCCGCCTCGGTTTCAAGGGTACGGAAGATCTCGGCGGTGGCCTGAAGGCTTGGTTCCAGATCGAAACCGGCTTCAACCTCGACGACACCACCTACACCTCCGGCCCTGGCTTTGCCAACCGTGAAGGCTGGGTTGGTCTGGATGGCAGCTTCGGTAAGCTGGGCCTCGGCCGCGGCAAGACCCCATACACCAACGTGGCAGATGCCCTTGGCGACAGCCTGGTTGACTCCAGCCTGAACCTGGCTATCTACAAGCACGGCCAGATCGGCACCGTGACCAGCAACCGTTTCGATAACGCCATCCGCTACGACAGCCCGGTCATGTCCGGCTTCAGCGGCGCCGTGATGTACGGCACCGGCGACAACAAGACTGCCACCGTCGAAGCAACCAAGAACTTCGCCCTGTCGGCCAAGTATGCTGATGGTCCTTTCGGTGTTGCACTGGCTTACAACGTGCAAAAGAACCTGGCCGGCGGTAGCGTTTCCACCCCGATCTCGGCAGCCCCTGCTGATCAAACCAAGAACACCGCTTTCTTGCTGACCGGCAGCTACAAGTACGATGCCTTCGCTTTCACGCTGGGCTATCAGAATGCCAAGGTTGAATTTGCCGACGCTACCAAGAAGCGCCAGGGCGACAGCTGGGAACTGACCGGCACCTACGCTATCGATGCACTGACCCTGAAGACTGGCTTCATCCTGAACCAGAAGGTCAAGCTCAATGGCAAGACCAAGGATGACACGGACTACACCCGTTACTTCCTGGGCGCCAGCTATGCCCTGTCCAAGCGCACTTCGACCTATGTCGAATACGCTGGCGACGACTACAACAAGGATCTGACTGGCGCCAACAAGCCGGATGTCGCTTCCTTGAGCATCGGCCTGAAGCACGCCTTCTAAGCCAAAGCAGTAAACGGTTGTTTCAACCGACGTCAGAAAGGGGCATGGTTTACCATGCCCTTTTTCTATTTGCGCAAGCGCACCATCGCCCATCACCATGCCCAAACACCTACTTTGCCTAGGCGCCCTGACCGCATTGCTCATGGGCTGCGCCAGCCCGGTACAGCCAGTAGCCAATACCCCTGCCAACACGCCAGGCACCGGCACCTCGACCAGCAATTGCGACTGTCGCAACCAGGCTACGCCGCCTGCTGTGACTACGGCCGCACCGACCGTTCGCTATCGCGAAGCCGACTGGTCATCGCTACCCAACTGGCCCGGCGATGGCCTGCTGGCAAGTTGGCCGGCCTGGCTGCAATCGTGCAAGCGCCAGGCCGCCAAGGCTGGCTGGCGCGAATTATGCAGCCAGGCAAATGCGCTGGCACCGCGTGATGACGCTGCCGTACAGGCCTTCGTTGAAAGCCGCTTTCGCCCCTGGCGGCTCGAATCCAGCGAAGGCGCGCAGACCGGGCTGGTGACCGGCTATTACGAGCCGCTGCTCAAGGGTTCGCGCAACAGCAAGCCCGGCTATACCCCGCTATTTGCGCCACCCGACGACCTGCTCACCATCGATCTGGGCGAGCTATATCCCGAACTCAAGGGCCAGCGCGTGCGCGGCCGGCTCGATGGCAAGAAGGTGGTGCCTTACTGGAGCCGCGCCGATATCGATGCCGGCAAGGCGCCCACCAGCGGCTTGGCATTGGCCTGGGTCGATGATCCGATCGAGGCATTCTTCCTGGAAATACAAGGATCTGGCCGCGTCAAGCTGGAAGACGGCAGCCTGCTGCGCCTTGGCTATGCCGACCAGAATGGCCAGCCCTACAAATCCATCGGTAAATGGCTGATTGATCAGGGTGAACTCAAGGCCAGCGAAGCATCGATGCAAGGCATTCAAGCCTGGGCGCGTGCCCACCCGAACCGGCTGCGTGAATTGCTGGCCGCCAACCCGAGCGTGGTGTTCTTCCGCATCTTGCCCAGCACCAGCGGCGGGCCAATCGGCGCGCTTGGCGTGCCCTTGACCGATGGCGCCAGTGTCGCCGTCGATCCGCGCGCCATTCCGCTGGGCAGCCCGGTCTATCTCTCCACCAGCTATCCGAATTCCGACAAACCCTTGCAGCGCATGGTGCATGCACAAGACACCGGCGGCGCGATACGCGGGCCGATTCGCCTCGATTTCTTCTGGGGTTTTGGCGCTGAAGCAGGCGCACTGGCCGGTCGCATGAAGCAGCAAGGCGCGGTATGGATGCTGTGGCCGAAAGATTTGCCACTACCCGGTGAAAACGCCAACCGATAGAGAAGCAGCGCACGAACCGAAGTCTCATTCGCCACCACGTCGTTTGGCGGGGAAATGAATGGGACCGGTACGCCCACAGAAACTCACGCGCACGCCGCCGATAGCCCTCTGGACCGATCAACCATGTCTAATCCCGTCGTGCCAGCGCTCAGCTGGGATATCTTCTGCACCGTTATCGATAACTATGGCGATATCGGCGTGTGCTGGCGCCTGGCAAGGCAGATTGCCCACGAGCGCGGCGAGCCGGTGCGGCTGTGGGTGGATGATCTGACGGCGTTTTCCCAGCTGGAGCCGCGCCTGCGCGGGCACGACCTGCCAGTGCGGCTCGATGGCGTCGACATCGCACACTGGCAGGCGGCCCATGCCGCGCCACCGGCCAAGCGCGTGGTGATCGAGGCCTTTGCCTGCGATCCGCCGGCTGCGTTTATTGCCGCCATGGCGCAGCAGCCGCTCCCACCCGTCTGGATCAACCTCGAATACCTGTCAGCCGAAGACTGGGTGGAAGGCTGCCATGGTCTGGCCGGCCGCCCCTCTGGCACCAGCTTGAGCCGGCACTTCTTTTTCCCCGGCTTTACCGCCCGAACCGGCGGCCTGCTGCGCGAGGCCGCTTTGCTGCAAGAATCCGCTCGATTCGCCGGCCCGGCCCGTGACGCCTGGCTGGCGCAGCTGGGCCTCGCAGCCCCCTGCGATCACGGCCCGCTGGTTTCGCTGTTTTGCTACGACAACCCGGCCCTGCCGGTGCTGCTGGATAACTGGCAGCATGGTGCGCCGCTTACCGTGCTGGTGGCTGATGGCAAACCACGCCGCCAGCTCGAACACTGGCTGGGCCAGCAGCTGATACCGGGCAAGGTGGTCATGAGCAGGCAATTACGCATCCTCACCCTGCCCTTTCTCAGCCAGCCCGACTACGACCGCCTGCTAGGCAGCTGCGATCTCAATCTGGTGCGTGGTGAAGATTCATTCGTGCGTGCGCAGTGGGCGGGCAAGCCCTTGGTCTGGCATATCTACCCGCAGGCCGACAATGCCCACCTGGACAAGCTGGCCGCCTTCGCCGGGCGCTACCAGGCCGAGCTTGATGAGGCCAGTGGCAATGCGCTGATGCAGTTTCAACAAGTCTGGAATGGCGCAGCACCGGGCGCCATTGGTCCAGCCTGGCAAGCCCTTATGACCAATCTGCCCGCTTTGCAGCAGCACGCCCTGCGCTGGCGCAGCCAGCTGGCGGCCCTACCTGATTTACTGAGCCAGCTGGCGCAGTTCGCCGTGCAAAAAATGGCTGACCGGTAAGCGCAAACCGGCGCATTTGCGCCGGCAGTGCATCGCTGCTGGCGCTAGTGCATGGCTGCCGGCTATAATGCCGCGTTTTTTCAAACGCTTACCTTACTCGCAGGACACCCGCATGAAGACCGCTCAGGAACTCCGCTCTGGCAACGTCGTGATGATCGACGGCCAGCCCATGGTTGTGCAGAAAACCGAATACAGCAAGTCCGGCCGCAATGCCTCGGTCGTGAAGATGAAGCTGAAGAACCTGCTGTCCGGTTCTGGCGCTGAACTGATCTACAAGGCCGACGAAAAGTTCGACGTTGTCGTGCTGGAAAAGAAGGATTGCACCTATTCCTACTTTGCCGACCCGATGTATGTATTCATGGACAATGAATACAACCAGTACGAAGTGGAAAAGGACAACCTGGGCGACGTACTGAACCTGCTGATCGACGGCATGGAAGATGTCTGCGAAGTGGTGTTCTACGACGGCAAGGCCATCTCGGTCGAATTGCCGACCACCGTGGTGCGCGAAGTGGAATACACCGAGCCAGCCGTGCGTGGCGATACCTCGGGCAAGGTGATGAAGCCGGCTCGCCTCAAGGGCACCAGCTTTGAATTGCCAGTGGCTGCCTTTATCGAAATCGGTGACCGCATCGAAATCGATACCCGCACCATGGAATTCAAGAAGCGCGCCTGATTCAATTCGCGCTGTTGTCGAAAAGGCTGCCGATGGCAGCCTTTTTCATGCCCCTTTGCCGCTGCAGCCGCGATCAGCGTTGGCGCGTTTGTCTGCTGTGCCAAGGCTTGCTGCCATGCTTATGCAAGCGGCGTCCGATTCGGTCCGCAACCGGTCGCATCTGGCGCCAGATGCAGGGAAAGAGCGGTCTATCATTGCGCCATATCCCGCCCGATCTGCCCGCCGCGCAAGGAGCCGACACATGACCCGATCCGCCAGCATTCCCCCCCGCGCCCCATGCAGCATCAGCCATGGCCGCAGTTTTACCGCCGATCGACCTTGGGGAGCCAAGCATATCGCCACCCTGAACGGCATTTACGTGCGTCTGCACTGGACTGACCAGCCCTATCACTGGCATATCAATGATGGTCAGGAAGTGTTCACCGTGCTCGATGGCATCGTCGACATGCACTACCGTGTAGACGGCATCACCCAACAAGTGAGACTGCTGGCCGGCGATATCTTCCATGCCGATATCGGCTGCGAACATGTCGCCCATCCGCAAGGCGCGGCACGTATTCTGGTAGTGGAACAGGCAGGCAGCGACTAGTCGACCCTGGCAAGGAGGCACCATGCGCACCCCACGCGCGTCGAACACGGACGATCAGGCAATTGCCGTGTACTTTCTGCTGCTGCCGGGCTTTATCCTCACCGAGCTGGCGCTGCTGGCCGATGCGCTGCGCCTGTGCAATCAGTCCGGCAATCACTTCAGCCTGCACTACATCAGCCCATGCAGCGCACCGGCGTCGTCATTGGGCATGTCCATCGCGGCGAGCCCGCTACCTGAGCAGCTGCCCGCAACCAGCTGGCTGGTGCTACCCGGCCTGGTCGATAGCCGCAACGATATGCTGCGCAGCGAGGCGAGGCAGGCGATCAACTGGCTGCACGGCATGGCGCCCGCAGCGGCAATGCTGATCACCGTCTGCTCCGGCGCCATGCTGGCAGGCGCTGCGGGGCTGCTCGATGGGCTGCGCTGCACCACCCACCATACCCTGACTGCCCAGCTGCAAGCGCTGGCGCCACGGGCACGTGTGGAAGAGAACCGGGTATTCGTCATTGACGGCAAGCTGGCCAGTTCGGCCGGCATCACCACCGGGTGGATCTGATTCTTGAACTGATTGCGCGCCAGCTTGGGCCAAAGGCGGCGCTGGACGTCGCGCGCGAAATGGTGATCTGGCTGCGCCGCGACGGTAATGCGCCACAGCTGTCACCGTTTCTGGCCCATCGCAATCATTTGCACCCTGCAGTACACCGGGTGCAGGATGCCATCGCCGCCGACCCGGCACGAGACTGGCCGGTCGAGGCGCTGGCGCGCATCGCCTGCGTCACGCCACGCCACCTGGCACGCCTGTTCAAGCTGCACACCGGCATCGGCCCGGTCGATTACCGTCAGAAGCTGCAGCTGGCGCAAATCGAGCCCTTGCTGGCGCACCGCCACTGGCCGATGGAGCGCATTGCCGAAGCCGGTGGATTCGGCTCGGCACGCGATCTGCGCCGCGTCTGGCTCAAGCAGCGCGGCAGCCCCTTGCGGCGCGCGGCAGGCGATGCCGGCTGAG
Source organism: Chitinimonas sp. (assembly GCF_041904975.1). Taxonomy (NCBI): domain Bacteria; kingdom Pseudomonadati; phylum Pseudomonadota; class Betaproteobacteria; order Neisseriales; family Chitinibacteraceae; genus Chitinimonas; species Chitinimonas sp. The sequence continues at coordinate 13,104 of NZ_JAYRLZ010000038.1, forward strand.
CAGCTCAGCGCAAAGCTTGTGGCCGCCCCACATCCGCCTCACCCGGCGCCAGCCGGTAAAATTCATAGTCTGTCGACCAGTGATACTTGTCCTTGAAGGCGAGCATCACCACGGTATTGTCCGACTCCATCACAAATGCGAGGGCATGGCCGCCATTGGCTACCCGCATATCATCGTATAGCGGCAAAAAGTAACTCTTGGTCTGGCCTTGCGGATCGTAAGGCACGCTGACGTAGAACACCGGATAGATATTGCCATTGCAAAGCTGCAGGCGTCGCAACACCACTTTGTGCTTTTCCAGCACCTTGCGCGTGGGATGCTGCCAGGTTTTCAGATCCACCTCGCGGCAGCCCTGCACCACCTTGCTGAACAAGCTGGTTTGCGCCAGCAGCGGCAGCTCGCTTGCCTGCACTGCGCCATACAGCGCCAAGGCGCACCACAAGGGATAGTGTCGCTTGCTCATCATCCTCTACCGTTCAAGGCGCGGCCAGACTATCAGGCGATTCGCGCAGCCACAGCCGGCGAAAGTCCATCCAGCCGCAGGCGGCCAGGCGTACACCGCCCAGATGCGGGGCAAAGTGCATGCCCTGGCGGATATGGCTGATCGGCGCAAGCGCGCCGCACTGCAGCAAGTCGGCAAAACAGTCCTGCAAAAATGCAAGTCGTCGTGCCGCCCGTGGCTCGGCCGCCACGCGGGCACAGGCCGCATCCACCAGCTGGCGGCTTGCGCCATCAAACCAGCCATGGAACAGGCTCGCGCCGTTCAGGCAGGCATACAGGTCCAGCTCGATGTCTTCATGCATGACTTCGCCACACACCATGATGTCCGCCCAGTCGCGCCATTGCGCTTGGGCAAATTCCGGATAAGACAGTACCGTCACCCGCGCCTGCACGTCCCGCTCGGCAAGGCGGCGCGCCAGACAATTGGCCAGCGCGATATGGCCGTCGAGCTGATAGGTGACAACGTCCAACGTTCCCGGCAAATCCGGCAAGGGCACGCTTACCGCTGGTAGCTGCTGCCAGCCCGGCAAGAAGCCCTCCGCCATCGGGCGGTTTTCTGCCGCAGCCATCGGTTGCACTGCCTCGCGCAACCATGCGGCCAGCGCCACCCGGTCGGCCGCGCGGGCAAACGCCGGCCGGGTTGGATTGAAGGCGATATAGTCGCAGCCCTGCTCCAGCTGCTGCAGCGATTGCCAATGCCCTTCCGGCAGGTGTCGATAGCTATGACTGATATCGACCTCGGGCAAGGGTGCGCCAACCGGCACCACCCAGATATCGATCTCGTCGAGCAAGGCACGCTCGCGGAAATAACCGGTAAAGGCGGCAAAGGTAGCGCGGTAGTCATTATTGCGCAGCAGTCGAAACGGCCCGGCACCAATCGGCAGCCGGGCAAAATCGGGGCGCAGCCAGTCTTGTGCCGGCAATACACTGGCGGCGTGGTGCGCCAGCCGGTTCAGCAACAGATAGTCCGGCGCTGCCAGGCGCAGGCTCAGCTGCGCGCCATGGCTGTCGATCTGCTGCAGATGGCTGAACATGGCGCGAAACGGCCCTTCGCTATCGCGCAGCCGCCGCAAGGATTGCGCTGCATCTTCAGCCTGCACAGGTCGACCATCATGAAAGGTCAAGCCGGGCCGCAGCCAGAAATCCCACTGACGGCCACCCTCGCCGCTCTCCCAATGGTGGGCCAGCGCCGGCACCACCGACTTCCGCTCGGCATCGAATTCGGTGAGGCCAGCGCAGATCTGCGCCAGCATATGCGCCTCGGTACGCCGGTTGACCTGGATCGGGTCCAGTGCATGCAAGGGCCGATAAAACGGCAGGCGTAAGCCGCCAGCACGACTGACACCCAGATAGCCAGGCAAGGCCTGCAGCAGCTGCGCCTGCCCTTCGCTGGGTAGGCCTTCGAATGCCGCTTCCAGCCGACCTTGCTCCAGCAGGCGATGCAAGCGACCCAGGCGCAGCGCGGCAGGCGCTTGTAACACAGTAAGCCGCGAGCGATGGCCACGCCCACGCCCCGGCTCCCAACGCAGCCAGCCTTCGGCCTGCATGCGTTGCAACAGCAGCCGCGCATTGCGCTCGCTGCAGCACAGCATGCCGGCAATCTCGGCCAGCGAAGGCGCGGCATGGGCAGACAGGCCATCGGCCAGGCGCTGGAATTGATCAAGCAGGCGCATAAGGCAGACACTCCGGTGCGGGCAGGCGCTTGAACGACACAGCAAGAAGAAAAGCGGAAAAGATCGCCACAGTTTAGCCGTTTTTAGCATCCGCTTTTGCGCGCACACTGCGCGCTTGTCTCTTTGCTTGCCTCGGCCATGAATTCCGCCTCCGTCTGGCATCACGCCACGTTTCGCCGCCTCTACACCGCTACCGCCAGTTTCTCGCTCGGCACCCAGGTCTACCAGCTGGCCATGCCCTTGATTCTTTACGAGCTCACCCACTCGGCCGCTGCCATGACCGGCATGCGCGCGGTGGAGCTATTGCCCAACCTGCTGCTGGCCATGTTTATCGGCGTATGGGTAGACCGGATCGACCGCGGCCGCTGGGCGCGCTTTGCCATTTTCGGCATGGTGGCCCTGATGGCGCTGCAGGCCCTGATGCTGCCGCATGGCGCCAGCATGCTGCCTTTCTTCTTTGTCAGCGCTTTTGCGCTGATGACCCTTAACTATCTGTGGGCGATCTGCCGCATGGGCATGCTCAAGGAAATGCTGCCCGGCGATCTACTGCTGCCAGCCACCGGCCAGCTGTCAGTGCTCAATCAGGTGTTCGCGGTGCTCGGGCCAGCAATGGCTGGCGGCCTATTGGCCTGGAAGCTGGAAATGGGCCTGTGGCTACCGATGGCAGCCATGCTGCTGGCGGCCTGGCTATTGCGCGACTTGCAACTGCCGGTGCGTGAACCGCAGGCGGCCGGCTTCTGGGCCGACTGGCTGGAGGGCTGGCGCGTGCTGATCGCCAACCGGCCGCTCTGGCATATGGCCTGGCTGGTGGTGCTGACCAATGCCAGCTCCGGCGTGGTGGACGTGCTGTTTCTGTTCCGGGCGCGCGATCAGCTGCATCTGGGCCCGGCCGAGCTGGGCTTGCTGTATGGCGTGGCCGGCGCTGGCGGAGTGGTCGGCGGCCTGCTGGCCAGCCGCTTTCGCCAGCGAATTGGCTTGGGCCGACTCTGGGCCCTGGAGCTGGCGCTGGAGAGCACGTGCATGCTCACCATGGCTTGGGCGAACTCGCTACCGCTCCTGCTATTGGCGTTGACCGGCAGCAGCTTTGGCACGGTGATCGGCAATGTCTGCGTATGGGGCTATCGGCAAGAGAGTACCGATGCGCGGTATATCGGCCGTATTTCCGGCCTGACCGGCTCGCTGTTCAAGCTGGCCATGCCAGCCACCCTGGTGCTGTCCGGCGGCCTCAGCGTCGGCCTGCCGATCGCCTGGCTGCTCAGTGCCTGTGCCGGCGCCCATTTGCTGGCGGTACTGCTGACCCGCGCATCGGCTGTGTATGCGGTGCGCTGATCGGCGCAGTTCCTGGCCGTAATCGCCTGCTGAATGCCTGTCCATCAAAGCCATGGAGAAACCATGAAACCACTACCACGTATCAAGATCTGCTGCATTTCCAGTGTCGAAGAGGCACAGCTGGCCATCGCCCATGGCGCATCGGCTTTGGGGCTGGTGTCCAGCATGCCTAGCGGCCCCGGTGTGATCGGCGACGCGCTGATCGGCGAGATTGCCCGCCAGGTGCCGCCACCGATCGCAACATTCCTGCTGACCACCCTGCGCGATGCAGACGCCATCATCGCCCAGCATGCCGTCTGCAAGACCAATACCCTGCAATTGGTGGACCAGGTCCCGGTGGGCGAGCTGGTCAAATTGCGCCGGCAATTGCCCGCCATCAAGCTGGTACAGGTGATTCATGTCCTGGATGACTCATCCATCGCCGAAGCACTGGCCGTCGCCCCATACGTCGATGCCCTGTTGCTCGACTCCGGCAATCCAACACTGGCCGTGAAGGAATTGGGCGGCACCGGTCGCGTTCACGACTGGTCGATCAGCCGCCAGATCCGGCAACAAGTCGACATTCCGGTATTTCTGGCAGGCGGCCTTAGCGAGGCGAATATCCAGGAGGCGATCAACAGCGTGCAGCCATTCGGCCTCGATCTTTGCTCCAGCGTGCGCGAGGACGGCAAGCTATCAGTCGAGCGGCTGGCGCGGTTCATGCGCGCAGTACAGGAGTCCTAGGCTCTGTTGACGTTTTGCCGGCGGATCGCGGCAAAACGTCAACAGAGCCTAGCGCATCAATAGCGCACGCCCCAAGCATTCTCCACACCCCATCACAGCGCCAGCTCGGCACGGGCTGCAGTCATCGCAGCCAGCCTGATGCATCTGCTGCCCGGCCGTTCTTATCACCATCAATCATGCCGGCACACCAGCCGGCGTGCTGGCAGGGTAGCGAGCCTGGCTGGCAATCACCTGCTGGTAAAAGCCGGCCAGGCGCTCGGCGGTGGCCGGGGCACTCCAGCCTTGTGCATAGTCTTGCGCCTCGCGGCCAAGCTGGGCGCGGAGTGCGGCGTCGGCCAGCAGGCTGCTGACGGTGGCGGCAAATGCACCGGCATCGTTTTGGGTGCAGCGACAGCCTTTTTCGGGCGAAAGGATGTCGTAGGCACCCATGGCGGGAATCGCCACCACCGGCACACCCATCGCCATGGCTTCAAGCAGCACCAGGCCCTGCGTTTCAGTAGTGGAGCCGAATACGAACAAATCGGCCGCACGGTAGCAGTCGAGCAAGCTGGTGGCGCGATCGAGGTAGCCGATAAAGCGCACATGGTCGTGCAAGCCCAGCTTGGCGACCTGGCTTTGCAGATGCGGTAGCGCCGGGCCTTCGCCGGCAATCACCAGCAGGATGTCCGGGTGGCTGCTACGCGCGATGGCCGTCATCGCCAGCAGCAGGTCGATATTCTTCTCATGCGCCACGCGGCCGACAAACAGGGCCACCTTGCGCTCGGGCGCTATGCCGTGTTCGCGACGAAAGCGGGCGCCGTCGCCACCCTGGAACTGATTCAGCGGAATGCCGGTCGGGATGATTTCGATCGGCACCGTTACCCCATAGCCACGCAGTGCATCGCGCATGGCAATCGATGGCGCAATGATGCCGGCGGTGTCGTTGCACTGGCCGCGCGAAAAACGCCGCGCCAAGGCGCGGGTCCAGCCGGCAGGCAGGATCTTGGCGTAGTGGTGCAGGTATTCTTCAAAAAAGGTGTGGTAGGTCGCCACCACCGGCACACGCAGCTGGCGAGCCAGCGCCACGCCGGCATAGTGGGCAACGAAGGGCGTCTGGATATGCACCAGATCGTAGCGCTTGGGCTGCAGCTCCGGCAGCAAGGCATCGATCAGGCTGCGGCGCATCAGGCGGTCTTCCGGATCGAATGGCAGATAGCGCGACGGAATGCGGATGACGTCGGGCGCATCTGCCTCATTCGGATAGGCCGGCGCGATCAGGTCGACGCTGACCCCGCATGCCGGTAGCTCGCGGCGGAAGGTCTGGATCGACGTCGACACGCCGTTGACACGCGGAAAATACACATCGGACACCATCAGCACACGCATGCCGCTACCCGCACCAGAAAGATAAGCCACCTAGGCTAGCGAGGGTGCATGACGACGCCATGACAGAGCGAGGTGTGTAGCAAAGCTGCGGCAGTCAGGCTGCTATCACCATCCGGTCGCGCCCGGCCCGCTTTGCCTGGTACAGCGCCTGATCGGCAGCAGCGAGCAGCACTGCTGCACTGACCCCATGCAAGGGCAGCAATACCGCCACACCAATGCTCACTGTCACCTTGCCGACCGCTGGCACAAAACGGTGCTCGATTGCCGCCGCCGCAAGCAGGCTGCGCAGTCGCTCGCCTACGCGTGCTGCACCGCTCGCATCGGTTTCCGGCAGGATGATGGCAAATTCTTCGCCGCCATAGCGCGCCACTGTGTCTGCCGGCCGTTCTGCCGCCTGGCGCATCAAGCCTGCAAGCTGCTGCAGGCAGGCGTCGCCAGCCTGGTGGCCGTATCCATCGTTGTAGGGCTTGAAATGATCGACATCGATCATCAGCAGGGCCAACGAGCGACCGGAGCGTGCGCCACGCTCCCATTCCAGTGCCAGGGCCGCATCAAAGGCGCGCCGGTTACCGACACCGGTCAGCCCGTCAATCTGCGCCATTTTGGCCAATTCTTCATTGGCGGCCAGCAGCTGCGCATTGGCGTTATTGAGGGCCGCCTGCAGCGTTTCCAGCTCCTCGATGTTTTTCAGCAAGCAGCCTTCAAATGCCTTGCGTGCCGAGATATCGCGCATCACGGCAGTAAGCAGCTGCCTCTGGCCAAGCTGGATATCGCTGACGGTCAGCTCCAGATCGAACACGGTGCCATCGGCACGCTGACCAAGCACCTCGATCCGTTTGCCTATCAATTGCTGGCTGGCGGCGCCGGGCAGCAGGCTCACTGCCTGCTCGCCATCGGCGGGTGCCAGCAGCTGCTGTGCCGGTTTTCCGATCACCTTGTGCAGGCCATAGGCGAATACCTCGCTGACAGCTGGATTCACCGCAATCACCCTGCCCTCGCCATCGACCACCACGATGGCATCGCGCACGCTCTCCAGCACCGAATTGAGCAAGGCTTCCTCTTCCACCATCTTGTCCTGCATGGCGTGGATTTCGGTCAGGTCGTGGGCGATGCTGGCGATCACCACCTCGCTGTCGCCAGCCACGGCCGGCGACACCAGCAATTGCCGGGTATCGACCAGGCTGCCATCGGGCATCACCCATTGCGTCTCGCCCTGCCAGGGCGTGCCGGCAAGTACCTGGGGAACGGCGATATTGCGCAGCAGATGGTAAGACCATTCGCTATACCCTCGGCGCACGTCCAGCCCGTCCAATGGCGCTTCAGGTGCAATGCCGCGCAGGCGCCGCGCCGCCGGGTTGGCATAGAGCAGCTTGCCGCTCGCCGAGAACATGCCCACCGCATCGGGCAGCGCCTCGACCACGGCGAACAGGCGATCTCTTTGTACCTGCAAGGCCTTTTGCGCGCTGATATCGTAGGCGATGCCCATGGTGCCCAGACGCCGCCCCTGGTCATCGCAGCGCGCATTCAGGGTCAGGCTCACCGGCACCACCTGCTTTTTCTTGCCGACAAATAACCATTCACGCGTATCCGGGCCGGTGGCAGTGAGGCAGTCAAAGATTTCCGGCCCGGATTCGATCAGGCGCTGGTGTTCACGACTCAGCTGCTGCGCAAGGCGGGCAATCTGCTGAGGATCATGGAATACCAGCGGCGTCTGCTTGCCGACCAGATCGGTCGCGCGATAGCCAAGCAGGTTCTCGGCGGCGCGGTTGAACAAGGTAATGCAGCCGGCCATATCGGTCGCCACGATCATATGTGGCGAGGAGTCGAGCATGCTGCGCAGCAAAGCCTCGCTGGCCGCCAGCGACTGCTCGGCCAGCTTGCGCGAGGTAATGCTGCGCACCATCAGCATCACCCCCCAACCGAGCGATACCACCCGGCTTTCGTACCAGCCCGGTTCGATCGGTGGTTGCTCGAAGCAGTGCTCCGCCAGCCAGGGCTGGCCGGATTCGAGCACCTTCCGCGCCACCTCGCCGATGGATGGCAGCTCGCCCCTGAAAGGGCGGCATTCGCTGAGCAGGTGGCCGATCAGCTGCTCCTTGCTATTGCCCAGCATGGCGATCGGACCACTGAGCTCCACATAGCGAAAGTCGAGCACCTGCCCGGCATCGCCGCGCACCGCTTCGAGCACGAACAGCATGTCGAGGCTGCCGGCAAACACGGCGCGGAATAACTCTTCGTTTCGCACCAGCTGCGCCTGGGTGTGCGCGCTCTCGGTGACATCGCGGGCGAACAATACAGCGCCGGCCACCCCGCCGCCTTCCCCCTTGATGGGTGAGAACACGCCATCGAAAAGACGCCGCGCCCCGCCGAGGCTCAGCCGTTTACTGGAACTGCCGCCACGCAAGGCGGTGCCGAACTGCACCAACATGGCCTGGCGGTCATTGGCGTGCGCGCCCAGCCAATCGAGCAAGCTGGTACCCGCGGCAGGCGCATCACCATACAGCTGGCTGAAATGCAGCTTGAAGGCCGGATTGGCCAGAGTGACCGCGTAATGCGGATCGATCACCAGGATAAGATCGCTGCTGCCGCTCAATACACCCTCAAGCAGGTGCAGGCTGGCATCGTTGCGTGCCTGTGCCCGCTTGCCGGCATCGATATCGGATACGCCGACCAGATAGCGCATCGGCTGGTCGGCGTCGGCTGGAACCCTGGCGATCTGCAAAGCCGCCCAGCTGCTACGGCCATCGGGATGGCGCAAACATAGTTCACAATGGCGTTCCTCCCCGGCTGCAGCCAGCGCCAATGCCTGGTCAAATACCTGGGCCGCTTCCAGTGCCAGGCTGCTGCGCCAGCCCAGCCCCAGCGAGGCGTGCGACGACAGGCCACTCAATACCTGCCAGTAGCGGTTGACATACAGTCCATGGCCATCAGCATCGAGCACCATCACGCCAACCGGCGCATGTTCGAACAGCCTGAAAAAAGCCGACTCGGCACGTTGACGTTCGTGATTGCGCTCGATCTGCAAAGCCACCAGCAAGGCAAGCAGCAAAGACATCAGCTGGGTGCCCAAGGCAAACAGCAACAACAGATTGCGGCTGCCAGCCAATGCTGGCGCCAGTGCCTGCGAGTCGTAATGCAGCACGATAGACCAGCGCAGCTGATCGGGCTGGCCCTGTAGCGGCACGGCCAGCACACCGCCCGCCCGATAAGCATGCTGCTGCAGTATCCGCGTCTCGCCAAACACCCACAAACCATCGCCACGCATCAGTGCCGGCTGTGCAGCAGCAATAGCACGCGCCAGCGCGGCATCGCGTTGCTGCAGGCGCATGCCGATGCCGGTTTGCGCACTGAAGGCATCTTCGCGGCGACCACCGATCAGCCACTCGCCAGCCGGATTCAATAGCCACAATTCCAGGCCAGGCGGCAGCGCCCTTTGCAAGCGCTCATTCACGTATTGACCGGACAAGCCCAGCATCACGATGCCGCGCCGATTGCCGGCGGCATCGAATGCCGGCGTGCTCATCAGCAATTTCGGCAGCAGCGGTTGCTCGAGCTGGCCGCGCGCTTCGCTCAATGCAAACGGTGACAGATAAACCGTGCCGCGCCGCAAGTTGCCGGCCTGCTCGAATAGCGGGCGCCCGGCATAGCGCTCATGCAATGCCGGCTCGGCAACGGCGGCCACCGAGTGACGCAAGC